>NZ_JARVRQ010000014.1:0-80983 GCF_030209635.1 Enterobacter sp. MEB024
GCCTGTCACGCAGGGGGTCGCGGGTTCGAGTCCCGTCCGTTCCGCCACTTATTAAGACATTAAGCCTGCCTACCCGGCAGGCTTAATGGCAAAAGACTTTAGGGGCGTAGCTCAGTTGGTAGAGCACCGGTCTCCAAAACCGGGTGTCGCGAGTTCGAGTCTCTCCGCCCCTGCCATATATAATCCTTTGCTTCGGCAAAGGATTTTTTTTTGCCTGAAAGACGCCAGTCCCCTCTTCAGACGTTGCAGCCAGCATTTCTGCTGGCGCATGCATCAATCCATAATATTAATTTTTAGAAGATCTTTTATCTGCGATTGCTTATCGCTGTTCTGGAGCCAGATGGCATACAGCGGTCTGGAAAGCGTGGTGGAGTCCACAACGGTATGCAACCCGGGTTTCGTGTCTGCCCAGCGAACAGGTAACCAGGTGCACCCCTTCAGCAAGGAGAGCTGCTGACAGGCGATCTCCGCAGAGCTGGTTGTTAACTGTGGCACATCATCCGGAGCAATCAATCCCGCCTCGTGTTGCTGGAAATCTGGCCCCCACTCCAGACGCAGATAGGTCAGGTCGGCTTTCATCATTGAAGGCTCGGAGGCATAAAGCGCAAGGCCAAACTGGCCAACAATCTGGCTGCTAAATTCGTCCATTTTGGGGGCTTCGGTCGTGATCAGAAGATCCAGCTGGCGCTCGTGCAGTTGCTTAACGAGCGACTGACGTTGCGCAATCCGCGCTTCAAATTGCAAATGGTTGTGGGAAGGGTAGAGCCGGGTCAGCCACTGACTGAGCATACATTCCCACAACGATGCGCTGGCCCCAATGGAGAACTCGTTATGCCTCGAGGTGTGCGCAACCTCTTTACGTGCCGCCTGCCAGGTGTTCATCAGGGTCTCTGCATACGGCAGCAGTTTTTCACCGGCTGGCGTGAGGCGTATGTTGTTGCGATGGCGGGTAAAAAGGTTCACACCCAGTTGATTTTCCAGCTGTCGAATACGAAAACTGACCGCTGACTGCGTCAGGTAAAGGGCTTCCGCTGCTCGCCCAAAGTGGCGCGTTCTGCTCACTTCCAGGAAAGTTTTTAGCAATTCCGTATCCACATCTTTCTCCGCAAAATAATTTGTCGTTATGATTTAAATGTTTTGTTTTACACTCTGTCAAGCGTAACTAATACTCCGCGCCATAAATAGCTCGGCCAAAGAATTAGGAGCGTGTAGGATGGCGGAAAGCTTTACGACGACTAATCGTTTTTTCGACAATAAAAATTATCCACGCGGGTTCTCTCGTCACGGCGATTTCACCATCAAAGAGGCGCAGATGCTTGAGCGTCATGGTTATGCCTTTAACGAGCTGGATCTGGGTAAACGTGAGCCTGCAACTGAAGACGAAAAACAGTTTGTCGCAGTCTGCCGTGGCGAGCGTGAGCCACAGTCTGAAGCAGAACGTGTATGGATCAAGTATATGGCACGCATTAAGCGTCCAAAGCGTTTCCATACGCTGTCTGGCGGTAAGCCGCAGATGGAAGGTGCTGAAGACTACACTGAGTCTGACGACTAACAAGAAAAGGGGCTGTGGCCCCTTTTTTTATGCCAGTAACTTTTGCAGGTGCAGGAGTAAGCGATCGATCGCACGATAGCTTAACGCTTCCTGCAGATGCCGCCTCTCAATGTCAGGGCACTTTTCCACATCGGCGATGGTGCGGGCGACTTTTATAAGACGCTGCCATGCGCGAATGGAAAGTCCAAAGCGCGTCAACGTATCCTCCAGCCAGCATGAATCTTCAGTCTTAAGAGGACAAAACTGCCGAATCTCAGCGTTATCCAGACGGGCATTCAGCTTATGTTGACGCATATACTGCCGGGCCTGCGCGGCGATAACCCGCTCGCGAACCTCCACCGTACTCTCTCCTCTGGCGCTGCTCTGGCTGAGCAGGCCGGGAGGAGGCAAGGGGATTTCCAGCGACAAATCGAAACGATCCAGGAAAGGACCAGATAACTTCCCCAGGTAGCGCAGCGTCTGTTCAGGCGTGGAGCGATTGTGGTTTCCCTGATAATGGCCCGATGGGCTGGGGTTCATTGCCGCTACCAGCTGGAACCGCGCGGGATAGCTTATTTTGGCGCGTGCACGGGAGATATGGATCTCACCCGATTCGATGGGCTCCCTCAGCGCATCCAGAACGCGGCGTTCAAATTCAGGCAGTTCATCCAAAAACAGGATGCCGTTGTGCGCCAGAGAGATCTCTCCCGGCCCTGGTATGGTGCCACCGCCGACCATGGCCGCCAGTGAGGCACTGTGGTGCGGAGAGCGAAACGGGCGACGTCGCCACTGTTTTTGCAATGACACTGAACTCACCAGACTAAATATCGCCGCGCTTTCCAGCGCTTCATGGTTATTAAGTGGAGGCAGTAAACCATTCAACCTGCTCGCCAGCATCGTTTTTCCTGTACCCGGTGGGCCAATCAGCAACAGGTTATGTCCGCCAGCAGCGGTAATCTCCAGCGCCCGCTTCCCCTGCTCCTGGCCGTAAATATCGCTCAGATCGTCCGGGCTTTCTGCCAGGGGATCGCCTGATTCTTCCGGCTCTGACAGCACATGTTGCCCCTCAAGATACGCGCACACTTCCTGTAAATGCCCGGCTAGCAGACATCCTCTCTCGGCTATCAGGCTCACTTCTGCACCATTTTCATTGGCAACAATGATTTGTCGACCTGCGCGAATGGCCTCCAGCGCACCCGAGATGGCACCAGGAACGCCCCTCAGCGCGCCTGTGAGCGCCAGTTCACCGATGAACTCATATGCGCCTAGTCTGCTGCTGTTAAGCTGCTCAGAGGCGGCGAGGAGCGCTATAGCGATAGGTAAATCATATCGCCCTCCCTCTTTAGGCAAGTCTGCAGGCGCAAGGTTGATGGTGATTTTCTTTGCCGGAAAGGTATAACCGCTATTAATAATCGCACTGCGCACCCGATCTCTGGCTTCCTTTACCGTGGTCTCCGGCAATCCAACCAGCGTCAGCCCGGGCAGCCCGTTGCTGAGATGAACTTCTACCGAAATAAGCGGTGCTTTTACTCCAATGGCCGCTCGGGTATAAACAACTGACAGTGACATAAGCACCTCCTCAGGAGATGACTATGCCCGTGACCGATATGCATGTTTAGCCACATTTAGCGGATTTACGCATCCTCTTCCGAGGTTTTAACGTCAAGATGTAACCTTTTCTTTTCTGTGGAACCCTGCTCGCAAAAAAATGAACAGGCGACATGCCGCTCTGTCCGTGCTGAAAAAATGAAAAATATTCACTATCTAATTTCTCCATATAAAACAATACGTTCAGAAAATATGATTCGCAGACTAACGAAACCAGCCATAAATAAATCTTGTGTTTGATTTAAAAACTGTGATACCTCTTTAGGTATTCCTTCGAACAAGATGCAAAAAGAACTGAAAATGACAGCCCTTCTACGAGTGATTAGCCTGGTCGTGATTAGCGTGGTGGTGATTATTATCCCACCGTGCGGGGCTGCACTTGGACGAGGAAAGGCTTAGAAATCAAGCCTTAACGAACTAAGACCCCCGCACCGAAAGGTCCGGGGGTTTTTTTATGACTAAAAAACTTACACGAGGAGCAGAGAATGACTAATAGCACAAAATTCTGTTTCTCCCGATTTATGACGGGGAACTAACTATGAATGGTGCACAGTGGGTAGTACATGCGTTGCGCGCACAGGGAGTCGACACTGTCTTCGGTTATCCGGGGGGCGCAATAATGCCGATTTACGATGCATTGTATGACGGCGGCGTGGAACACCTCTTGTGCCGACACGAGCAGGGCGCAGCGATGGCCGCCATTGGCTATGCACGTGCCACCGGTAAAACCGGTGTCTGCATGGCAACCTCAGGGCCGGGTGCCACAAACCTGATCACCGGCCTGGCGGATGCACTGCTTGATTCCGTTCCCGTTGTCGCCATCACCGGTCAGGTGGCCTCGCCCCTCATTGGTACTGATGCCTTCCAGGAAGTGGACGTGCTCGGCTTGTCACTGGCCTGCACCAAACACAGCTTCCTCGTTCAGTCTCTGGAAGAGCTGCCGCGTGTGATGGCAGAGGCGTTTGAGGTGGCAAACTCTGGTCGCCCTGGACCGGTTCTGGTTGATATCCCGAAAGATATCCAGGTTGCTCTGGGCGATCTGGAACCGCACTTCTCCACCGTTGAAAGCGACGATGCATTCCCGCACGCCGCGGTGGAAGAGGCGCGGCAGATGATTGCCCACGCTAAACAACCGATGTTGTACGTAGGGGGTGGGGTTGGTATGGCACAGGCCGTTCCCGCCCTGCGCGAATTCATCGCGGTTACGCAAATGCCCGCCACCTGTACGTTGAAAGGTCTTGGCGCGGTAGATGCGGACTATCCGTATTATCTGGGCATGCTGGGGATGCACGGTACCAAAGCGGCGAACCTGGCCGTGCAGGCGTGTGACTTGCTGATCGCCGTAGGTGCCCGTTTTGATGATCGTGTCACCGGCAAGCTGAATACCTTCGCGCCGAATGCCAACGTGATCCACATGGATATCGACCCGGCGGAGATGAACAAACTGCGTCAGGCGCATGTGGCCCTGCAGGGCAATCTCAACGCGTTATTACCGGCTTTACAGCAGCCTCTGAAAATCGACGCATGGCGTCAGCACACCGCCGAAATGCGCGTTGAACATACCTGGCGTTACGACCATCCTGGTGACGCCATCTATGCGCCACTGCTGTTAAAGCAATTGTCCGACCGTAAACCGGCAGACTGTGTGATCACGACGGATGTAGGCCAACACCAGATGTGGTCAGCACAGCACATGACTTACACGCGCCCGGAAAACTTCATTACCTCCAGCGGCTTAGGGACGATGGGCTTCGGTCTCCCTGCCGCGGTAGGGGCGCAGGTTGCCCGCCCGAACGATACGGTTATCTGTATCTCCGGTGACGGCTCTTTCATGATGAACGTTCAGGAGCTGGGCACCGTTAAGCGCAAGCAGTTACCGTTGAAAATCGTCTTGCTCGATAACCAGCGTTTAGGAATGGTTCGTCAGTGGCAACAGCTGTTTTTCCAGGAACGCTACAGTGAGACTACCCTGACGGATAACCCCGATTTCCTCATTCTGGCCAGCGCCTTTGGTATCCCTGGCCAGCACATCACCCGTAAAGACCAGGTTGAAGCGGCACTCGACACCATGCTGTCAAGCGAAGGGCCGTACCTGCTTCATGTCTCAATCGACGAGCTTGAGAATGTCTGGCCGTTGGTACCGCCAGGTGCCAGTAACTCACAAATGCTGGAGAAATTATCATGATGCAACATCAGGTCGCCGTGCAGGCTCGCTTCAATCCAGAGACATTAGAACGCGTTTTGCGTGTGGTGCGTCACCGTGGCTTTCAGATTTGCTCTATGAATATGGAGACGGCCACTGATGCTCAAAATATCAGTATCGAATTAACCGTTGCCAGCCCGCGGTCGGTCGACTTACTGTTTAGTCAGTTAACAAAACTGGTAGACGTTGCACATGTTGCCATCTGCCAGAGCACAACCACATCACAACAGATCCGTGCTTAAGCGCGACAGGAAGAGAAAATGACGACAAAAAAAGCTGATTACATTTGGTTCAATGGTGAGATGGTTCGCTGGGAGGACGCGAAAGTCCACGTTATGTCCCACGCGCTGCATTACGGTACCTCTGTCTTCGAAGGCATCCGTTGCTACGACTCACACAAAGGGCCAGTGGTGTTCCGTCATCGCGAACACATGCAGCGTCTGCATGACTCAGCCAAAATTTATCGTTTCCCGGTTTCTCAGAGCGTGGATGAGCTGATGGAAGCCTGCCGCGACGTGATTCGTAAGAACAACCTCACCAGTGCCTATATTCGTCCGCTGGTGTTTGTAGGTGATGTAGGCATGGGCGTGAACCCGCCAGCCGGTTATACCACCGATGTGATCATTGCTGCGTTCCCGTGGGGTGCTTATCTGGGGGCTGAAGCCCTGGAGCAGGGGATCGACGCAATGGTTTCTTCCTGGAACCGCGTGGCACCAAACACGATCCCGACGGCGGCAAAAGCGGGCGGTAACTACCTCTCCTCACTGCTGGTCGGTAGCGAAGCGCGCCGTCACGGTTATCAGGAAGGTATCGCGCTGGACGTGAATGGCTATATCTCTGAAGGTGCAGGTGAAAACCTGTTCGAAGTGAAAGACGGCATTCTGTTTACGCCGCCATTTACCTCTTCCGCTCTGCCGGGTATTACCCGTGACGCCATCATCAAGCTGGCAAAAGATTTGGGTATCGAAGTCCGTGAGCAGGTCCTGTCCCGCGAATCCCTGTACCTGGCCGATGAAGTGTTCATGTCCGGTACCGCGGCGGAAATTACGCCGGTTCGTAGCGTAGACGGTATTCAGGTTGGTGCTGGCCGCTGTGGTCCGGTCACCAAACGTATTCAGCAAGCCTTCTTTGGCCTCTTCACCGGTGAAACGGAAGATAAATACGGCTGGCTGGATCAGGTTAATCAATAAGCATAAATATGGGACGGCACGCACCGTCCCATTCAATAGTCAGACGGGAGTAAATAAAGCATGCCTAAGTATCGTTCCGCCACCACCACTCATGGCCGTAACATGGCGGGTGCCCGCGCACTGTGGCGCGCCACCGGGATGACCGACGCCGATTTCGGTAAGCCTATTATCGCCGTGGTGAACTCCTTCACCCAGTTTGTGCCGGGCCACGTGCACCTGCGCGATCTCGGCAAACTCGTTGCCGAGCAAATCGAAGCCTCCGGCGGTGTGGCGAAAGAGTTCAACACCATTGCGGTGGATGACGGTATCGCGATGGGTCACGGGGGTATGCTCTATTCACTGCCGTCGCGTGAGCTGATCGCCGACTCGGTGGAGTATATGGTGAACGCCCACTGCGCGGATGCCATGGTTTGTATCTCCAACTGCGACAAAATTACCCCGGGGATGCTGATGGCTTCCCTGCGTCTGAACATTCCGGTGATCTTCGTCTCCGGCGGTCCAATGGAAGCGGGTAAAACCAAGCTTTCCGATAAAATCATCAAGCTCGACCTGGTCGATGCGATGATTCAGGGCGCGGATCCAAAAGTTTCTAATGAACAAAGCGATCAGGTTGAACGTTCTGCGTGCCCAACCTGTGGCTCCTGCTCAGGTATGTTCACCGCGAACTCCATGAACTGTCTGACCGAAGCGCTGGGTCTGTCTCAGCCGGGCAACGGCTCGCTGCTGGCGACCCACGCCGACCGTAAACAGCTGTTCCTCAATGCCGGTAAACGCATCGTTGAGCTGACCAAACGCTACTACGAGCAAGATGATGAAAGCGCGCTGCCGCGTAATATCGCCAGCAAAGCCGCGTTTGAAAATGCCATGACGCTGGATATCGCCATGGGCGGTTCCACCAACACCGTTCTCCACCTGCTGGCCGCTGCGCAGGAAGCTGAAATCGACTTCACCATGAGCGATATCGACAAGCTGTCCCGCAAAGTACCGCAGCTCTGTAAAGTTGCGCCGAGTACCCAGAAATACCACATGGAAGATGTCCACCGTGCGGGTGGCGTACTGGGTATTCTCGGTGAACTGGATCGCGCCGGGCTGCTGAACCGCAACGTCAAAAACGTGCTCGGCCTGACGCTGCCGGAGTCGCTGGACAAATACGACGTCATGCTCACGAAAGACGATGCGGTGAAAAAGATGTTCCGCGCCGGCCCGGCAGGTATTCGTACCACCCAGGCCTTCTCACAGGATTGCCGCTGGGACACGCTGGATGACGATCGTGCAGAAGGCTGTATTCGCTCACTGGAACATGCCTACAGCAAGGACGGCGGTCTGGCCGTTCTCTACGGTAACTTTGCAGAAAACGGCTGTATTGTAAAAACCGCAGGCGTGGATGACAGTATTCTCAAATTCACCGGCCCGGCAAAAGTGTACGAAAGCCAGGACGACGCGGTAGAGGCTATTCTCGGTGGCAAAGTGGTGGAAGGCGACGTGGTTGTCATTCGCTACGAAGGGCCGAAAGGCGGGCCGGGCATGCAGGAGATGCTCTATCCCACCACCTTCCTGAAATCCATGGGCCTCGGTAAAGCCTGTGCGCTGATCACCGACGGACGTTTCTCTGGCGGTACGTCTGGTCTCTCCATTGGCCACGTGTCACCGGAAGCGGCAAGCGGCGGCAACATCGCGATTATTGAAGATGGCGACCTGATCGAAATTGATATCCCGAATCGCGGTATTCAGTTGAAACTGAGCGACCAGGACATTGCGGCGCGTCGTGAAGCCCAGGAGGCTCGCGGTGACAAAGCCTGGACGCCAAAAGATCGCCAGCGCGACGTCTCCTTTGCCCTGCGTGCCTATGCGAGCCTTGCCACCAGTGCAGATAAAGGCGCGGTGCGCGACAAATCGAAACTTGGGGGCTAATGATGGCCGAGTCGCAACCGTTATCCGCCGCCCCTGAGGGGGCGGAATACCTCAGGGCGGTGCTACGTGCACCGGTCTATGAAGCCGTACAGGTCACGCCGCTGCAGAAGATGGAAAAACTCTCCTCGCGCCTCGACAACGTGATTCTGGTGAAACGCGAAGACCGCCAGCCGGTACACAGCTTCAAGCTGCGTGGCGCCTACGCGATGATGGCCGGGTTGACCGACGAGCAAAAAGCGCGGGGGGTAATTACCGCCTCTGCGGGCAACCACGCGCAGGGCGTCGCGTTCTCCTCAGCGCGCCTGGGGCTGAAAGCGCTGATTGTTATGCCGGTTGCTACTGCCGATATCAAAGTGGATGCCGTACGCGGTTTCGGCGGTGAAGTGTTACTCCACGGCGCAAACTTTGACGAAGCCAAAGCCAAAGCGATAGAGCTGGCGCAGCAACAGGGGTTTACCTGGGTGCCGCCGTTCGATCATCCGATGGTCATTGCCGGGCAGGGGACGCTGGCGCTTGAGCTGCTGCAGCAGGATGCGCATCTCGACCGCGTCTTCGTGCCGGTTGGCGGTGGCGGCCTCGCGGCGGGCGTAGCGGTGCTGATCAAACAGCTGATGCCGCAAATTAAAGTGATTGCCGTTGAGGCGGAAGACTCGGCCTGTCTGAAAGCGGCGCTGGATGCCGGTCATCCGGTGGACTTACCACGCGTCGGGCTGTTTGCTGAAGGCGTGGCGGTTAAACGCATTGGCGATGAAACCTTCCGTCTTTGCCAGGAGTATCTCGACGATATTATCACCGTCGACAGCGACGCCATCTGCGCCGCAATGAAAGATCTGTTCGAAGATGTGCGTGCGGTAGCGGAACCTTCCGGTGCGCTGGCGCTGGCGGGGATGAAGAAATACATCGCGCAGCACAACATCCGCGGCGAGCGTCTGGCGCATGTCCTTTCTGGTGCCAACGTGAACTTCCACGGTCTGCGCTATGTTTCCGAACGCTGCGAGCTGGGTGAGCAACGCGAAGCGCTGCTGGCGGTTACCATCCCGGAAGAGAAGGGCAGCTTCCTGAAGTTTTGTCAGCTGCTGGGCGGCCGTTCAGTCACGGAGTTTAACTATCGTTTTGCCGACGCCCGAGATGCCTGCATTTTTGTCGGTGTACGGTTAAGCCGTGGTCTGGAAGAGCGTAAAGAGATCCTCCACCTGCTCCACGAAGGTGGCTACAGCGTCGTGGATCTCTCCGACGATGAGATGGCGAAACTGCACGTGCGTTACATGGTGGGCGGGCGTCCATCGAAGCCGCTGCAGGAACGTCTCTACAGCTTCGAGTTCCCGGAGTCACCGGGCGCGTTGCTCAAATTCCTGCATACGCTGGGCACGCACTGGAACATCTCTCTGTTCCACTACCGCAGCCACGGTACCGATTATGGACGCGTGCTGGCCGCCTTCGAACTGGGCGAGCACGAGCCTGATTTCGAAACGCGGCTGAACGAGCTGGGCTATGAGTGTCACGATGAAACCCATAACCCGGCGTTCAGGTTCTTCCTGGCGGGCTAGTGGTTAGGCAGTATCTGCCAGAAGGCATCAATAAGCGGCTCCTGCAGCCGCTTTTTTTGTGCGCACACGCCAAGCTCAAACGGCGTTTTTTCGTCACTGCGCTCCAGAATCATCACGCGATTACGCACCGGTTCCGGGCTGTTCTCCAGGACCACTTCCGGCAGCAGTGCTACGCCGCAGCCCAGCGCCACCATTGACACCATCGCCTCATGCCCGCCAACCGTCGCGTAAATCGACGGGTTGCTGATCTTCTGGCGACGAAACCAGAGCTCAATACGACGGCGCACCGGCCCCTGATCGGCCATGATAAAAGGCACCGTGGACCAGTCCGGTTTTTCCACCGACACCTGATTACGCACCGGGCAGGGTAACGCGGGGGCAATCAACACGACCGCCAGGTTCTCCAGCATTGAGAACGCGACAGCGCCCGGCAGGGTTTCGGGTTTCCCAGCAATGGCGAGATCCGCCTCGCCTGTCACCACTTTTTCCATTGCGTCGGCGGCATCACCGGTGGTGAGTTTAATTTCCACCGACGGTTGTTCTGCGCGAAAGCGGTCAAGAATCGGCGGCAGATGGCTATAGGCCGCGGTCACGGAGCAGAAAATATGCAGCTCGCCGGACAGCGATGGCCCTTTCTGGTCAATGGTGTGTCGCAGCTGTTGATACTGCAGCAGCGTTTGTTGGGCAAAGACCCGTAACTCCTCACCGGCCTCCGTCAGGGTGACGGTGCGGTTGTCGCGTACAAACAGGGGCTGACCGAGGTCTTCCTCAAGGCGCTGGATCTGGCGCGAAAGCGTGGAGGGACTGACGTGCATCGCCCGGGCGCTGCGCCCAAAGTGACGGCTTTCCGCCAGATGCAGGAACATTTTCAGATCGCGTAAATCCACTGATTTCACTCCCCTTTTTACATTGCAAATATTGCAACGTGACGTTGTGAATATATCAATTTCCGCAATAAATTTCCTGTCATATAGTAAGTTCATTCTCGCAAAAGCGAACCGAACAATAAGCACAACAACACAACATCACGGAGTCCATTATGGCTAACTACTTTAATACACTGAATTTGCGCCAGCAGCTGGCGCAGCTGGGCAAATGCCGCTTTATGGCGCGCGACGAATTTGCCGATGGCGCGAGCTACCTTCAGGGTAAAAAAGTGGTCATCGTCGGCTGCGGCGCCCAGGGTCTGAACCAGGGCCTGAACATGCGTGACTCCGGTCTGGATATCTCCTACGCCCTGCGTAAAGAAGCGATTGCTGAGAAGCGTGCGTCCTGGCGCAAAGCGACCGAAAACGGTTTTAAAGTCGGTACCTACGAAGAACTGATCCCCCAGGCAGACCTGGTGGTTAACCTGACGCCAGACAAACAGCACTCTGACGTTGTGCGTTCCGTGCAGCCGCTGATGAAAGACGGTGCGGCGTTGGGTTACTCCCACGGCTTTAACATCGTTGAAGTGGGCGAGCAGATCCGTAAAGACATCACCGTTGTGATGGTGGCGCCGAAGTGCCCGGGTACAGAAGTACGTGAAGAGTACAAACGTGGCTTCGGCGTGCCAACGCTTATCGCCGTTCACCCGGAAAACGATCCGAAAGGCGAAGGTATGGCGATCGCCAAAGCATGGGCAGCAGCAACGGGTGGCCACCGTGCGGGCGTTCTGGAATCGTCTTTCGTCGCGGAAGTTAAATCTGACCTGATGGGTGAGCAAACCATCCTGTGCGGTATGCTGCAGGCGGGCTCTCTGCTGTGCTTCGACAAGCTGGTGGAAGAGGGTACAGACCCGGCATACGCAGAAAAACTGATTCAGTTCGGCTGGGAAACGATCACCGAAGCGCTGAAGCAGGGCGGTATTACGCTGATGATGGACCGTCTGTCCAACCCGGCGAAACTGCGTGCTTACGCGCTGTCTGAACAGCTGAAAACGATCATGGCACCGCTGTTCCAGAAACATATGGACGACATTATCTCCGGCGAGTTCTCTTCCGGCATGATGGCGGACTGGGCTAACGACGATAAGAAACTGCTGACCTGGCGTGAAGAGACCGGTAAAACCGCTTTTGAAACCGCCCCACAGTTTGAAGGTAAAATCGGCGAGCAGGAGTACTTCGATAAAGGCGTTCTGATGATTGCGATGGTGAAAGCTGGCGTTGAGCTGGCGTTCGAAACCATGGTGGATTCCGGCATCATCGAAGAGTCTGCCTACTATGAATCACTGCACGAGCTGCCGCTGATTGCGAACACCATCGCCCGTAAGCGTCTGTACGAAATGAACGTGGTTATCTCTGATACCGCCGAGTACGGTAACTACCTGTTCTCTTACGCTTGCGTACCGCTGCTGAAAGAGTTCATGACAACCCTGCAGCCGGGCGATCTGGGCAAAGCGATTGCGGAAGGTGCTGTGGATAACGCGCAGCTGCGTGATGTAAACGAAGCCATTCGCGGTCATGAAATCGAGAAAGTGGGCCAGAAACTGCGTGGCTACATGACCGATATGAAACGTATCGCGGTAGCAGGTTAATACCCGGGCGGGCTGATGCCCTGACCTGACTAAACGTACAAGGCCTTCTCTCAGAGAAGGCCTTGCTGTTATTTGCGGTACAGAACCTTAATAACATGGTAGCCAAACTGCGTGTGCAGTGGGCCTGTGGGTTCCAGCACCGGGCAGGAAAAGACCACTTTATCGAACGCCGGAACCATTTGACCCTGACGGAATTCACCTAAATCACCGCCGCGTTTACCTGACGGACAAATAGAGTGTTTCTTCGCCAGCTTGCCGAAGTCGGCGCCGTTTTTGATCTGCTCGAGAAGATCCAGAGCCAGTTTTTCTTCTTTTACAAGGATATGCAGTGCTGCCGCGGTTTTTGCCATGATCGTGCCTTGAGTGGTATGGATTAGGCTCGCTATACTACCACGCTGTTATTCTCCCCTCCTGACTTTCATTGAGTGATCATTTATGCGTTTAAACCCCGGACAACAACAAGCCGTCGAATTTGTCACTGGACCCTGTCTGGTGCTGGCGGGCGCGGGATCCGGCAAAACGCGCGTCATCACCAATAAGATTGCCCACCTGATCCGCGGCTGCGGGTATCAGGCTCGCCACATCGCGGCGGTGACGTTTACTAACAAAGCAGCGCGCGAGATGAAAGAGCGTGTCGGCCAGACGCTGGGGCGTAAAGAGGCACGCGGTCTGATGATTTCTACCTTCCATACGCTGGGGTTGGATATCATCAAACGTGAATACGCCGCGCTGGGGATGAAATCCAACTTCTCACTGTTTGACGATACCGACCAGGTGGCCCTGCTCAAGGAGCTCACCGAGGGGCTGATCGAAGATGATAAGGTTCTGCTGCAACAGCTGATCTCAACGATCTCCAACTGGAAAAACGATCTGATGACCCCGGCCCAGGCCGCGGCGATCGCCAAAGGCGAGCGGGATCGGATCTTCGCCCACTGCTACGGTCTGTACGATGCGCATATGAAAGCCTGTAACGTGCTGGATTTCGACGACCTGATCCTGCTTCCCACGCTACTGCTGCAGCGTAATGAAGAGGTGCGTGAGCGCTGGCAGAATAAAATCCGCTACCTGCTGGTGGATGAGTATCAGGACACCAATACCAGCCAGTATGAACTGGTGAAGCTGCTGGTGGGACAGCGCGCGCGTTTCACGGTGGTCGGTGATGACGATCAGTCCATTTACTCCTGGCGCGGTGCGCGTCCGCAAAACCTGGTCCTGCTGAGCAAAGATTTCCCGGCGCTGCAGGTGATCAAACTGGAGCAGAACTACCGTTCCTCCGGGCGTATCCTTAAAGCCGCGAACATCCTGATCGCCAACAACCCGCACGTGTTCGAAAAACGCCTGTTCTCCGAACTGGGTTACGGTACAGAGCTAAAAGTGCTCAGCGCCAACAATGAAGAGCACGAAGCGGAGCGGGTCACAGGCGAACTTATCGCCCACCACTTCGTCAATAAAACCGAATACAAAGATTACGCGATCCTCTATCGCGGCAACCACCAGTCACGCGTCTTTGAAAAGATGCTGATGCAAAACCGCATCCCGTACAAAATTTCGGGTGGGACCTCCTTCTTCTCGCGGCCCGAAATTAAAGATCTTCTGGCCTACCTGCGTGTGCTCACTAACCCGGATGATGACAGCGCGTTTCTGCGTATCGTGAATACCCCGAAACGGGAAATTGGCCCGGCGACGCTACAAAAGCTTGGCGAGTGGGCGATGACGCGTAATAAGAGTCTGTTTACCGCCAGCTTCGATATGGGGCTGAGTCAGACGCTCACCGGACGCGGCTACGATTCATTAACCCGCTTTACCCACTGGCTTGGTGAAGTGCAGCGGCTGGCAGAGCGCGAACCTATCGCCGCCGTGCGCGACCTTATCCACGGTATCGACTACGAGTCCTGGCTGTATGAAACCTCCGCCAGTCCGAAAGCGGCCGAGATGCGCATGAAAAACGTTAACCAGCTGTTCAGCTGGATGACTGAAATGCTGGAAGGCTCGGAGATTGATGAACCGATGACCCTGACGCAGGTGGTTACCCGCTTTACCCTGCGCGATATGATGGAGCGCGGCGAGAGCGAAGAAGAGGCCGATCAGGTTCAGCTGATGACGCTGCATGCATCAAAAGGTCTTGAATTCCCGTATGTCTATCTGGTTGGCATGGAAGAGGGGTTACTGCCGCACCAGAGCAGCATTGATGAAGATAATGTCGATGAGGAGCGCCGTCTGGCCTATGTAGGCATCACGCGCGCTCAGAAAGAGCTGACCTTCACGCTGTGCAAAGAGCGTAGACAATATGGCGAACTGGTGCGCCCGGAGCCGAGCCGTTTCCTGCTGGAACTTCCGCAGGACGACCTCATCTGGGAGCAGGAGCGTAAAGTGATTACGGCTGAAGAGCGGATGCATAAGGGGCAGGCGAACGTCGCTAACATCCGCGCCATGCTGGCGAAAGCCAAAGAGAAAGGGTAGGTTGTTACACGCCCGGCAAGCGTAGCGCTACCGGGCATGTCCGCCCTGTTATTTCACCTCAAGCACCCAGTGTACGTAGCTCTGCCACTGACACTCCTGCTCGACCATCTCCGCCCCAAGCGGATGATTATCCAGCCAGTTTTCCGGCAACGTCAGCGACAGTTTTTCGTCATCCGCCACCAGATTGAGTGCCGGCAGAAAATCATCGCGGCGGCGGCTGGCAAACAGAATAGCCAGACGCAGCAGGCGGCACATATGCTCGGCTACGCGCGGCGGTACGGCATTTTGCTGATGCAAAGAGGAGAGGTCAACGGCATTGGTCTGGTTCAGCAGCAGCGTTGCCAGCAACTTTTTCTGCGCAGGGGTATAGCCAGGTAAATCGAGGTTACGTACCAGATAAGCGGCATGAGCCGGGGCCTGTTTAAAATCAATGCTCAGCCCGATTTCATGCAGTGCACAGGCACTTAGCAGCAGATCACGACTCAAAGGGTCCAGATCCCAGGCATTAGCCACATGATCGGCGAAGCGTGACGCCAGCTGTGCCACGCGGCCTGCCTGATCGATATCAACCAGGAAACGACGCTGCACGTTTCGCAGGGTACGGCTGCGAATGTCCTGATCGACCGACAGGTGCAACATCCCGTAGACCAGACCTTCACGCAGCGCGCCACCCGCCAGCGTCATACATTTGATGTTCAGCTCGGTGAAAATGGCGATCAGGATCGCGAGCCCGCTCGGGAATACCAGCGCGCGTTCAAGCGTCAGGCCTTCAATTTCCAGCTCTTCCAGACGCCCGCACTGAATGGCACGCTGTTTAAGCTGCTGAAGCTTGGCGAGCGTGATCCGCTCATCCATGCCCTGCGCCATCATAATTTCCTGCAATGCCTGCACGGTACCTGAGGCCCCTACGCAGACTTTCCAGCCGTGGTAGCGCAGTTCGTCCATCACCGGGCGTAACACCTCGCGTGCGGCAGTTTCCGCCTCGTCGAAGTTTTCCTGACCCAGATTGCGGTCAGTAAAGTAGCGCTCAAGCCAGGTTACGCAACCCATCGACAGGCTGAATAGCGACGTTGCCTGCGCACCGGTGCCGGTCACGAGTTCGGTACTGGCGCCCCCGATATCCACAACCAGACGACGATCGTCGCCTCCCGTGGTGTGCGCAACGCCCTGATAAATCAGGCGCGCTTCTTCTTCACCGCTGATAACCTGCACCGGACAACCGAGAATTTCCTGCGCTTTGGCAATAAAATCCACGGCGTTAACCGCCAGGCGGAGTGTCGCTGTGGCGACGACGGTGATTTGGGAATGCGGGATATCCTGCAGACGCTCTGCAAAGAGTCGCAGGCACTGCCAGCCACGTTCCATGGCTTCAGGAGAGAGGTGATTATCGCTGCTCAGGCCCGCCGCGAGGCGGACCTTGCGCTTAATGCGCGTCAGCGTTTGTATGCTTCCCGCCACCTCGCGCACAACCAGCATATGAAAACTATTCGAACCGAGATCAATTGCCGCATAAAGCGAGGTGGAGCTGAGCATAATTTTTTAACCTGAGCGACGACGATTACGCGGCGCGCCAGATCGACGCGGGCCATTGCCGGATCGGGCGCGGGTAAGGCGCTTAGCCGGCGGCAGTTCGCTTAATAGCGCATCCGGGTTGTACTTACTCACCGGAATAGAATGGCCGATGTACGTCTCAATCGCCGGCAGGTTCAGCGCATACTCTTCACACGCGAGGCTGATAGAGTGGCCGCTTGCACCCGCACGACCGGTACGACCGATACGGTGTACATAGTCTTCGCAGTCATCCGGCAGGTCATAGTTAAAGACGTGCGTAACGGCAGGAATGTGCAGGCCGCGCGCTGCGACGTCGGTGGCGACCAGAATATCGAGATCGCCACGGGTGAATTCTTCAAGAATACGCAGGCGTTTTTTCTGCGCAACATCGCCCGTCAGCAGGCCAACACGGTGACCGTCTGCAGCCAGATGGCCCCAGATATCTTCACAGCGGTGCTTGGTGTTCGCGAAGATAATGGCGCGGTCTGGCCACTCTTCTTCGATCAGCGTTTGCAGCAGACGCATTTTCTCTTCATTGGAAGGATAGAAGAGTTCTTCTTTGATGCGGTGGCCGGTTTTCTGCTCGGGTTCCACTTCCACATATTCGGCGTTGTTCATCTGCTCGAATGCCAGTTCGCGTACGCGATACGACAGGGTCGCAGAGAACAGCATGTTGAGGCGCTGATTCGCGGGTGGCATGCGGCGGAACAGCCAGCGGATATCTTTAATGAAGCCCAGATCGTACATACGGTCAGCTTCATCCAGCACCACAACCTGGATGGCACCAAGGTTAATGTGGTTCTGTTTTGCGTAGTCGATAAGACGGCCGGTGGTACCGATCAGGATATCCACACCGCTTTCCAGCACTTTCAGCTGCTTATCGTAACCATCGCCGCCATAAGCCAGGCCGATTTTCAGGCCCGTAGCCTGCATCAGGGGTTCAGCGTCTGCGTGGATCTGTACCGCCAGTTCTCGCGTCGGGGCCATAATTAGCGCGCGCGGCTGGTTAACTTTGCGGTCTGCAATCGCTGGATGAGAAAGTAAATAATGAAACGTTGACGTTAAAAACGCCATCGTTTTGCCAGTACCGGTTTGCGCCTGCCCTGCTACGTCACGTCCCGCCAGCGTCAGCGGCAGGGCGAGAGCCTGAATGGGCGTGCAGTTATGAAACCCTTTATTTTCAAGGGCTTCGATCACTTTTGGGTGCAGGGCGAAGTCGGAAAACTTCTGTTCTGTTAAATGTGTTTTGCTCATAGTGTGGTAGAATATCAGCTTACTATTGCTTTACGAAAGCGTATCCGGTGAAATAAAGTCAACCTTTAGTTGGTTAATGCGACATCAACACGTCGTTGATGAGGGCGAAACCAACGCACCAGGCTTATTCCTGTGGAGTTATATATGAGCGATAAAATTATTCACCTGACTGACGACAGTTTTGACACGGACGTACTTAAGGCTGACGGGCTGACACTCGTCGATTTCTGGGCTGAATGGTGTGGTCCTTGCAAAATGATCGCCCCGATTCTGGATGAGATCGCTGACGAATATCAGGGCAAACTGACCGTTGCCAAGCTGAACATCGACCAGAACCCGGGCACCGCACCAAAATACGGTATCCGTGGCATTCCGACCCTGCTGCTGTTCAAAAACGGCGAAGTGGCAGCGACCAAAGTGGGCGCACTGTCCAAAGGTCAACTGAAAGAGTTCCTCGACGCTAACCTGGCGTAAGGTTTCTTTGCTGCGCGTCCAGAGCGCCTAAATTATGTGGAACTCTGGACGCCCGGCTGAAGTCGTGCTAAGTTAGCTATGACTTCGTTTTAAACATATCTTGTTGTTTGAATCTTGTTTTACCCGATACTTCCCGTTGTTGACACAAACAGTGCGTGAAGTTGCTAAATTCCGGGCTTGTCACTCAATCCGTCTTGTCGTTTCAGTTCTGCGTTTTTTCCCTGTGACCAGACAGCGAACAGACATGAGTTGATGGCCGCTAAACAGGCATGGATGACCCTGCCATACCATTCACAACATTAAGTTCGAGTATCACCCCGAGTTTAAGAACCCACACCATTATGAATCTTACCGAATTAAAGAATACGCCGGTTTCTGAGCTGATCACTCTCGGCGAAAATATGGGGCTGGAAAACCAGGCTCGTATGCGCAAGCAGGACATCATTTTCGCCATCCTGAAGCAGCACGCTAAGAGTGGCGAAGATATCTTTGGCGACGGTGTGCTGGAGATATTGCAAGACGGATTTGGTTTCCTCCGCTCTGCAGACAGCTCCTACCTCGCCGGCCCTGACGACATCTACGTATCCCCTAGCCAAATCCGCCGTTTCAACCTCCGCACTGGTGACACCATTTCAGGTAAGATTCGTCCTCCAAAAGAGGGTGAACGCTACTTTGCGCTGTTGAAAGTGAATGAAGTTAACTTCGACAAACCGGAAAACTCCCGTAATAAGATCCTGTTTGAGAACTTAACGCCGCTGCACGCGAACTCTCGCCTGCGCATGGAGCGTGGTAACGGCTCAACTGAAGATTTAACCGCTCGCGTCCTGGATCTGGCATCGCCAATCGGTCGTGGCCAGCGTGGTCTGATCGTCGCAC
The DNA here is from genome assembly GCF_030209635.1 of Enterobacter sp. MEB024. Taxonomy (NCBI): domain Bacteria; kingdom Pseudomonadati; phylum Pseudomonadota; class Gammaproteobacteria; order Enterobacterales; family Enterobacteriaceae; genus Enterobacter; species Enterobacter sp. MEB024. The sequence goes on from NZ_JARVRQ010000014.1 coordinate 19,121, forward strand.
CGCCAAAAGCGGGTAAAACCATGCTGCTGCAGAATATCGCGCAGAGCATCGCTTATAACCACCCAGACTGCGTACTGATGGTACTGCTGATTGACGAACGTCCGGAAGAAGTGACCGAGATGCAGCGTCTGGTTAAAGGTGAAGTGGTTGCTTCTACCTTTGACGAACCCGCATCTCGCCACGTTCAGGTTGCGGAAATGGTTATCGAGAAGGCGAAACGCCTGGTTGAACACAAGAAAGACGTGATCATCCTGCTCGACTCCATCACCCGTCTGGCGCGTGCCTACAACACCGTCGTTCCGGCTTCCGGTAAAGTGCTGACGGGGGGTGTGGACGCTAACGCCCTGCATCGTCCAAAACGCTTCTTCGGTGCGGCACGTAACGTGGAAGAGGGCGGCAGCCTGACCATCATCGCTACGGCGCTGATCGATACGGGTTCCAAAATGGACGAAGTTATTTACGAAGAGTTTAAAGGTACAGGTAACATGGAACTGCACCTCTCTCGTAAAATTGCTGAGAAACGCGTCTTCCCGGCTATCGACTATAACCGTTCCGGTACCCGTAAAGAAGAGCTGCTCACCACCCAGGAAGAGCTGCAGAAAATGTGGATCCTGCGCAAAATCATCCATCCAATGGGTGAAATCGACGCAATGGAGTTCCTCATTAACAAACTGGCGATGACCAAAACTAACGACGATTTCTTCGATATGATGAAACGCTCGTAACGCAAATAAAGCCAGCAAGCGCCACGTTTTTACGTGGCGTTTTTCTTTTATGGCTTATACGCTATTAATGCAGACTCCCATTTCAGACCAGTCAGTGCGACAATAAGACTGTTTGTGCAGTTAACGAAATAATTGATTGAAAAATATACAAAGGGAGTTGTAAGAAGCCTTCTTTATTACTTCTGAGGCAGGGGCTTCATGGTTATACTTCCGGGACTAACTTTTGTTGAGAGCAATCCATTGTGAATCTACTCACCGCCGTTACTGAGCTAATCAGTATTTTTTTATTCACAACCTGTTTTTTGTTCATCGCGCGTAAGGTGGCCAAAAGAATAGGGTTGGTGGATAAGCCTAATTTTCGTAAACGTCATCAGGGACTTATTCCTCTGGTTGGAGGGATTTCTGTTTACGCTGGTATCTGTTTCACGTTTGGTATTGCGGATTATTATATTCCACACGCCGCCCTCTACCTTGCCTGCGCCGGTGTCCTGGTGTTAGTCGGGGCGCTGGATGATCGGTTCGATATCGCGGTAAAAATTCGCGCCACCGTCCAGGCCGCCATTGGCGTGATCATGATGGTCGTTGGTGGGCTATATCTGAGAAGCCTGGGTTATGTATTCGGACCCTGGGAGTTAGTACTGGGTCCCTTTGGTTTCTTCCTGACACTGTTTGCCGTCTGGGCGGCGATAAATGCGTTCAACATGGTGGATGGTATTGACGGCCTGCTCGGTGGATTGTCGTCGGTTTCGTTTGCCGCAATCGGCATCATTTTATGGTTCGATGGTCAGTACAGCCTGTCGATGTGGTGTTTTGCCATGATTGCCGCCATTCTGCCTTATATCCTCTTAAATCTCGGTGCGCTCGGTCGTCGCTATAAAGTGTTTATGGGGGATGCGGGCAGTACGCTGATCGGCTTCACCGTTATCTGGATTTTGCTGGAGACCACTCAGGGTAAAACCCACCCGATTAGCCCGGTAACAGCGCTGTGGATTATTGCCATTCCGCTAATGGATATGGTGGCGATTATGTATCGTCGTCTGCGTAAAGGAATGAGTCCTTTCTCTCCCGATCGCCAGCATATTCACCATCTCATCATGCGTGCCGGTTTTACTTCACGTCAGGCGTTTGTGCTGATTACCCTGGCTGCCGCTATTCTGGCCGCAATTGGGGTGGCTGCGGAATATGCTCATTTCATCCCTGAATGGGTCATGTTGGTATTATTCTTGCTAGCGTTTTTCCTGTACGGCTACTGCATTAAGCGTGCATGGAAAGTGGCGCGGTTTATTAAACGTCTTAAACGCAGGATGCGTCGCAACAGTGGCAACAATACAACATTAACTAAGTAAAACCGGGACTATGATGACTCAACCGTTGGCGGGAGCGAAATCAGTGGTAACTGAGAATGAGCTGGATATTCGGGGTTTGTTTCGCGTGTTGTGGGCAGGCAAACTTTGGATTGCGGGGATCGCGCTGGGGTTTGCATTGTTAGCGCTGGCCTACACCTTCTTTGCAAAACAAGAGTGGAGCGCTACGGCAATCACTGATAAACCAACGGTTAATATGCTCGGGGGGTTCTATTCCCAGCAGCAGTTCCTGCGTAACCTGGATATCAAAGCCAATCTGGCCACCCCAGATCAGGCTTCCGTCATGGATGAGGCCTATAAAGAGTTTGTGATGCAGCTGGCTTCCTGGGATACGCGCCGTGATTTCTGGAGCCAGACGGATTATTACAAGCAACGGATGGTGGGCAACAGTAAAGCCGATGCCGCGCTGCTGGATGACATGATTAACAACATTCAGTTTATGCCGGGAGATGCGCTGCGTAACGTCAACGACAGCGTCAAGCTGATTGCCGAAACCGCGCCGGATGCCAATAACCTGTTGCGCCAGTACGTTGCCTTTGCCAGCCAGCGTGCGGCAAGCCACCTTAATGAAGAGCTGAAAGGTGCCTGGGCTGCCCGTACCATCCAGATGAAAGCGCAGGTTAAACGTCAGGAAGAGGTGGCTAAAGCCATCTTCGCCCGCCGTGTACACAATATTGAGCAGGCGCTAAAAATTGCCGAACAGCACAATATTTCCCGCACTGAGACGGACGTGCCGGCAGATGAACTGCCTGATTCAGAAATGTTCCTTCTCGGGCGCCCAATGCTGCAGGCTCGACTGGAAAACCTCCAGGCCGTTGGCCCTGATTTTGACCTCGACTACGATCAAAACCGCGCGATGCTGAACACCCTGAATGTCGGTCCAACAATGGACCCGCGTTTTCAGACCTATCGTTATTTGCGAACGCCTGAAGAACCTGTAAAACGCGATAGTCCGCGCCGCGCATTCCTGATGATCATGTGGGGGATTGTGGGTGCACTGACTGGCGCAGGCGTGGCGTTAACGCGTCGTCGCACTAACTAAGAACGCCGTCTACGATGAAGGCTGCGGCCTTCATCGTTTAATCGAAGAGAATCGATGTGAAAGTACTTACCGTATTTGGCACTAGGCCGGAGGCCATTAAGATGGCACCTCTGGTTCATGCGCTGGCCAGTGATCCTGATATTGAAGCGAAAGTGTGCGTCACTGCCCAACACCGTGAGATGCTCGATCAGGTCTTAACTCTCTTTTCTATCGTCCCGGATTACGATCTCAATATTATGAAACCGGGGCAGGGGTTAACAGAGATAACCTGCCGTATTCTGCAAGAGCTCAAGCCGATTCTGGAGTCCTTCAAACCTGACGTGGTTCTGGTGCATGGCGATACCACCACCACGGTGGCAACCAGCCTGGCTGCGTTTTACCAGCGAATTCCTGTCGGCCATGTTGAGGCGGGTCTGCGTACCGGCAACCTTTATTCGCCGTGGCCCGAAGAGGCCAACCGCACACTCACCGGCCATCTGGCGATGTACCATTTTGCGCCCACCGAAAATTCACGACAGAACCTGCTGCGTGAAAATATTGCCGACAACAAAATCTTTGTCACCGGGAATACGGTGATTGATGCCCTGATTTGGGTTCGTGACCGCGTGCTGTCAAACAACGATCTTCAGAAAGAACTCGCCGCACGCTACCCCTTCCTGAACAATGGCAAAAAAACCATTCTGGTCACCGGCCACCGTCGCGAGAGCTTTGGACGCGGCTTTGAGCAAATCTGTCATGCCCTGGCGGAAATCGCCGCGCAGAATCAGGATGTGCAGATTGTCTACCCGGTGCACCTTAATCCTAACGTCAGCGAGCCGGTCAACCGTATCCTTGGGCATATAGAAAACGTCCTGCTGATTGAACCGCAGGACTATTTGCCGTTTGTCTGGCTGATGAACCACGCCTGGCTGATCCTGACCGATTCCGGTGGTATTCAGGAAGAGGCGCCGTCTCTCGGCAAGCCTGTGCTGGTCATGCGTGAAACGACTGAACGCCCGGAAGCGGTGAAAGCGGGCACGGTACGTCTGGTCGGCACCAATACACAGCTGATCGTCGAAGAGGTGACGCGCCTGCTGCACGACGACGAAGAGTATCAGGCGATGAGCCGGGCCCATAACCCGTATGGTGATGGGCAGGCTTGTGGCCGTATTTTGCATGCACTTAAACACAATCGGGTATCGCTATGAGTTTTACTACCATCTCTGTCATTGGTCTTGGCTACATTGGCTTGCCCACAGCGGCAGCGTTTGCCTCCCGTCAAAAACAGGTTGTGGGCGTGGATATCAACGCGCGTGCGGTGGAAACCATTAACCGTGGCGAAATTCATATCGTGGAGCCCGATCTCGACCGCGTGGTGAAAGAGGCGGTTGATGGAGGATTCCTGCGTGCTAGCACGACGCCGGTCGAGGCGGATGCATATCTTATTGCGGTGCCAACCCCCTTTAAAGGCGACCATGAGCCCGACATGGCTTACGTCGAAGCGGCGGCAAAATCGATTGCACCGGTCCTGAAAAAAGGGGCTCTGGTGATCCTGGAGTCCACTTCGCCCGTCGGTGCTACCGAACAGATGGCGCAGTGGCTGGCGCAAGCCCGACCTGACTTACGCTTCCCGCAGCAGGCGGGCGAGCAAGCTGATATCAATATTGCTTACTGTCCTGAGCGCGTACTGCCAGGTCAGGTGATGGTAGAGCTGATTAAAAACGATCGCGTGATCGGCGGCATGACGCCAGCCTGTTCTGCACGCGCCAGCGCGCTTTACAAGATTTTCCTTGAAGGCGAATGTGTGGTGACCAACTCCCGCACCGCCGAAATGTGCAAGCTCACGGAAAACAGTTTCCGGGACGTGAATATCGCCTTCGCGAATGAACTGTCGCTGATTTGCGCCGATCAGGGGATTAACGTCTGGGAGTTGATTAGCCTGGCGAATCGCCATCCGCGCGTGAATATCCTCCAGCCTGGCCCGGGCGTGGGCGGTCACTGTATCGCTGTCGACCCGTGGTTTATTGTGGCGCAAAACCCGGCGCAGGCCCGCCTGATCCGCACCGCGCGTGAAGTGAATGACAGCAAGCCACACTGGGTGCTCAGTCAGGTGAAAGCCACCGTAGCGGACTGTCTGGCTGAGAGCAGCAAACGCGCCAGTGAGTTGAAAATTGCCTGCTTTGGTCTGGCATTCAAACCGAATATTGACGACTTACGCGAAAGCCCGGCGATGGAGATTGCAGAGATGATCGCTGGCTGGCACACCGGCGAAACGCTGGTGGTTGAACCCAATATTCATGAACTGCCGGCAAAACTGGCGGGCCACTGTACGTTGACCGCGCTGGATGAGGCGCTGGCGACGGCGGATGTGCTGGTGCTGCTGGTGGATCATAAAGAATTTAAAGCGACGTCCGGTGATGCCGTACGCCAACAGTACGTGGTTGATACGAAAGGTGTCTGGCGTTGAGCCACCTGAAGGGGGTTCTCGAGTCCCTTGAGTGGGAGAGTGCCTTTTTTGGTCTGCCATCAGCCATCGTGCGCCTGCGCGACGATGCGCCGGTTCTGACTGACGCCGACTTCACCGCCTGGCCGCGGGTGCAGGCCAGGATCCCCGCAGACCGTGCCGACCTGCTCGATGCGCTCCAGCAACAAGGTTTTCAGCTGGTTGAAGGCGAGGTTGATCTGTCCCTTACGCTCGCCCGTCATGATTCGCCCGGTGCGGAAGTGGCAACGGAGCAGGATATCCCCGCGCTGCGTCAGATGGCGGCGCAGGCGTTTGCCCGGAGCCGTTTTCGCGCACCGTGGTATGCACCGGACGACAGTGGACGTTTCTACGCCCAGTGGGTAGAGAACGCGGTAAAAGGCACCTTTGACCATGTGTGCCTGGTGTTTCGCACTGCAGACGGCCAGATTGAGGGATTTGTCTCGCTTCGTAAGCTCAACGCGAACGAGGGGCGTATTGGTTTATTAGCCGGGCGCGGCATGGGCGAAAAACTCATGCAGGCGGCGCTTCACTGGGCGCAGCAGCAACAGCTTTTGACTCTGCGGGTGGCAACCCAGATGGGCAACACCGCTGCGCTTAAACGTTATATCGCGAGTGGTGCCAACATCGACGCCACCGCTTACTGGTTATACAGGTGACAAGATGATTCCATTTAACGCACCACCCGTCGTGGGCACCGAACTCGACTATATGCAGTCTGCTATGGGCAGCGGCAAACTTTGTGGTGACGGTGGTTTTACCCGTCGCTGCCAGCAGTGGATGGAGCAGCGGTTTCACAGCGCTAAAGTCCTGCTGACCCCGTCCTGTACCGCATCGCTGGAAATGGCGGCGTTGCTGCTGGATATCCAGCCGGGCGATGAAGTGATCATGCCGAGCTACACCTTCGTCTCTACAGCGAATGCCTTTGTCCTGCGTGGTGCGAAAATCGTCTTTGTGGATATTCGCCCGGATACCATGAACATCGATGAGACGCTGATTGAAGCGGCAATCACGGACAAAACGCGCGCGATTGTGCCGGTTCACTACGCGGGAGTGGCGTGTGAGATGGACACCATCATGGCGATCGCCAAAAAACATGACCTGTTCGTGGTTGAAGATGCCGCTCAGGGCGTGATGTCGACCTATAAAGGTCGAGCGCTGGGAACGATCGGCCATATCGGCTGCTTTAGCTTCCACGAAACCAAAAACTATACCGCCGGTGGCGAAGGTGGTGCGACGCTGATTAACGACCGTGCGCTGGTCGAGCGCGCGGAAGTGATCCGTGAAAAAGGCACCAACCGCAGCCAGTTCTTCCGGGGGCAGGTAGACAAATATACCTGGCGCGATATTGGCTCAAGCTATCTGATGGCCGATCTGCAGGCGGCATACCTGTGGGCGCAGCTGGAGGCAGCGGACCGCATTAATCTTCAGCGCCTGTCCCTGTGGCAAACTTATTACGACGCGCTGCAACCGCTGGCACAAGCCGGGCGAATAGAGCTGCCGACCCTTCCGGCTGATTGCGTCCATAATGCCCATATGTTCTATATCAAACTGCGCGATAACGACGATCGCAGCAAGTTGATTGCCTGGCTAAAAGAAGCCGAAATTCTGGCGGTGTTCCACTATATCCCGCTGCACTCCAGCCCTGCTGGAGAGGCATTTGGGGTCTTCGCGGGTGAAGATCGCTACACCACGAAAGAAAGTGAGCGTTTGCTTCGTTTGCCACTGTTCTACAACCTCGCGCCTGTTAACCAGCGTACGGTGATTAACACCCTTCTGAGTTATTTCGGCTGATATGTCTCTGGCAAAAGCATCGGTGTGGACCGCCGCGTCCACACTTGTCAAAATTGGCGCCGGGCTACTGGTCGTCAAGCTGCTGGCCGTCTCATTCGGCCCTTCAGGCGTCGGGCTGGCGGGCAATTTCCGTCAGCTTGTGACCGTCCTTGGGGTACTGGCCGGCGCAGGGATTTTCAACGGCGTCACGAAATACGTTGCGCAGTACCATGATGATGCGGCCCAGCTTCGCCGTGTTGTCGGTACATCCTCGGCGATGGTCACCGGCTTTTCGACCCTGATGGCGGTTATTTTCCTGCTGGCAGCGGCACCCATAAGCCAGGGGTTATTTGGACACACCCATTATCAGGGGCTGGTTCGTCTGGTCGCGCTGGTTCAGCTGGGCATTGCCTGGGCTAACCTGCTGCTGGCGCTGATGAAAGGCTTTCGTGATGCGGCCGGGAACGCACTGGCGTTAATCCTCGGCAGCGTCATCGGCGTGATTGCCTACTATTTTTGTTATCGGCTGGGCGGCTATGAAGGCGCGTTGCTGGGGCTGGCGCTGGTACCGGCATTAGTGGTCGTTCCGGCGGCGTTCATGCTAATGCGTCGGGGCACCATTCCGTTGAGTTACCTGAAACCTCAATGGGACAAGGTGCTGGCAAGCCAGCTGGGAAAATTTACCCTGATGGCGCTCATCACCTCCGTCACGCTCCCCGTCGCCTATGTGATGATGCGAAACCTGCTGGCGGCGCATTACAGCTGGGACGAAGTTGGGATTTGGCAAGGGGTGAGCAGTATTTCCGATGCCTACCTCCAATTTATAACGGCTTCCTTTAGCGTCTATTTGCTGCCAACCTTATCGCGCCTGACCTCCAGGCAGGATATCACGCGCGAAATTTCCCGCTCACTGCGGTTTGTCCTTCCCGCCGTTGCGGCAGCCAGTTTAACCGTATGGCTATTGCGCGATGTCGCTATCTGGCTGCTCTTCTCCGCGAAGTTTACCGCCATGCGCGATCTGTTTGCCTGGCAACTGGTGGGCGATGTACTGAAAGTGGGGGCTTACGTTTTTGGTTATCTGGTGATTGCGAAAGCCTCGCTACGGTTGTATATCCTGGCGGAAATCAGCCAGTTTGCATTACTGACCGCATTCTCACACTGGTTGATCCCGGCACACGGTGCGCTGGGGGCGGCTCAGGCCTATATGGCAACCTATATCGTTTATTTCGCTGCCTGTTGCGGCGTATTTTTACTTTGGCGTAAACGCGCATGACTGCACTGATTCACATACTGGGATCGGATATCCCACACCATAACCAGACCGTGTTACGGTTCTTCAATGATGAACTGGCATCGGGGGATCCCGACGCTCGTGAGTTTATGGTTGCCGGTCAGGATAATGGCCTGAGCGTGGCGTGTCCGGCGCTGACTCTCTCTTTCTGGCCGGACAAGGCTGCGCTGGCGAAGGCGGTTGTTGCCAAAGCCAAAGCGGATCGTGAGCAACGTTTCTTTTTCCATGGGCAGTTTAATACCGGCCTGTGGCTGGCGCTCCTGAGCGGGGGGATCAAACCTTCGCAGTGCAGCTGGCATATCTGGGGAGCCGATCTCTACGAAGTCTCCAGCGGCTGGAAATTCCGTCTTTTCTACCCGTTGCGGCGCATGGCGCAGGGGCGTGTGGGATGCGTTTTCGCGACCCGTGGCGATCTCAATTATTTTGCTAAACGCCACCCTGACGTACGCGGTGAGCTACTCTATTTCCCGACCCGAATGAACCCGGCGCTGAACAACATGGCGAATGATACGCCGCGCGTGGGTAAACTGACGATTCTGGTGGGTAATTCAGGCGATCGCAGCAATGAACATCTTGCCGCGCTCAGGGCGGTACATCAGCAGTTTGGCGACACCGTCAATGTGATTGTGCCGATGGGGTATCCGGCCAATAACGATGCCTATATCAATGAGGTCCGCCAGCAGGCACTCGCGTTATTTAGCGCCGCGAATGTGCACATTCTCCACGATAAGCTGGGATTTGATGAGTATCTTGCGCTGCTGCGTCGGTGCGATCTGGGCTATTTCATCTTTGCCCGTCAGCAAGGAATTGGCACGCTGTGTCTGCTGATTCAGGCGGGTGTGCCCTGCGTACTCAATCGCGAAAACCCGTTCTGGCAGGACATGGCGGAGCAGCATCTGCCGGTGCTGTTTACTTCCGACGTGCTTAACGAAGAGGTGGTCCGGGAAGCGCAGAGACAACTGGCGCTGGTGGACAAAAGTGCCATCGACTTCTTTAGCCCGAACTACCTCACGCCGTGGCACCGCGCGCTGCGTATCGCTGCAGGAGACAAAGCATGAGCCAGTTGCAATTCAGCGGCTTACTGATCGTTTGGCTTCTGAGCACTTTATTCATCGCCACGCTCACCTGGTTCGAGTTTCGTCGGGTGCGTTTCAACTTTAACGTCTTCTTCTCGTTACTGTTTCTTCTGACCTTCTTTTTCGGATTCCCGCTGACCAGCATTCTGGTCTTCCGGTTTGACGTGAGCGTTGCCCCGCCCGAGATCCTGCTTCAGGCGATCCTGGCAGCGACCTGTTTCTACGCCGTCTACTACGCCACCTATAAAACGCGCCTGCGTTCAGCGCAATCCACCGCGCCGCGCCGGGCGCTCTTCACCATGAACCGGGTGGAGACGCACCTGACGTGGGTGATGCTGATGACGATCGCGCTGGTAAGCGTGGGTATCTTCTTCATGCATAATGGTTTTCTGCTGTTCAAGCTCCAGTCCTACAGCCAGATTTTTTCTGCCGAAGTGTCGGGCGTGGCGCTTAAGCGCTTCTTCTACTTCTTCATTCCGGCGATGCTGGTGATCTTTTTCCTGCGTCAGGACAGCAAAGCCTGGCTGTTTTTCCTGGTGAGTACCGTCGCCTTCGGTTTCCTGACCTACATGATTGTGGGAGGGACGCGTGCAAACATCATCATCGCTTTCGCAATCTTCCTGTTTATCGGCATCATCCGCGGGTGGATCTCTTTATGGATGCTGGTGGCTGCTGGGGTGTTTGGCATTGTTGGTATGTTCTGGCTTGCCCTGAAGCGCTACGGGCTCAACGTAGCCGGTGACGAGGCGTTTTACACATTCCTCTATCTCACGCGCGACACCTTCTCGCCGTGGGAAAACCTGGCGTTGTTGCTGCAAAACTACGACAAAATCGATTTCCAGGGCCTTGCGCCTATTGTGCGCGACTTTTATGTCTTTATCCCAACCTGGCTGTGGCCAGACCGTCCCGGCGTCGTACTCAACACGGCAAACTATTTTACCTGGGAAGTGCTGAACAACCACTCAGGCCTTGCGATCTCACCTACGTTGATTGGCTCGCTGGTGGTGATGGGGGGAAGCTGGTTTATCCTGCCGGGGGCGGTGGTGGTGGGGCTGATCATCAAGTGGTTTGACTGGCTCTACGTGCGCGGCAACGAAGAAACAAACCGCTATAAGGCGGCTATTTTGCATAGTTTCTGCTTTGGTGCCATTTTCAATATGATCGTTCTGGCGCGTGAAGGGCTGGATTCATTCGTGTCGCGCGTGGTTTTCTTCATGGTCGTTTTTGGCATCTGCCTGTTACTGGCCAAACTGTTGTACTGGCTGTTTGACAGTGCAGGGCTTGTGCATAAGCGCGAGCCGCAGGGCAGCACAACGCTGTCGCAAGTGTGAGTAGGGAAAGTCATGACGGATAAAACTTCTGCACCGCGCTATACGCTGCGCGGTCTGCAGCTTATTGGCTGGCGCGATATGCAACACGCGCTGGATTTTCTGTTCGCTGGTGGTCAGATGAAATCCGGTACGCTGGTCGCCATCAATGCGGAAAAGATGCTGGCGGTGGAAGACAACGCCGAAGTGAGAAGCCTGATAGAAGCGGCTGAATTTAAATATGCCGACGGTATCAGCGTGGTGCGTTCAATCCGCAAAAAGTATCCTGGCGCTAATGTATCTCGCGTGGCAGGGGCCGATCTCTGGGAGCAACTGATGGCACGCGCAGGGGCGGAAGGCACGCCGGTATTCCTGATTGGCGGTAAGCCGGAGGTACTGGCGCAGACCGAAGCGAAATTGCGCAGTCAATGGAATGTTAACATCGTGGGCAGCCAGGATGGCTACTTCAAACCAGAGGCCCGGCAGGCGCTGTTTGAACGCGTTCGCGACAGTGGAGCGAAAATCATTACCGTGGCGATGGGCTCCCCACGCCAGGAGATCCTGATGCGTGACTGCCGTCAGGTGTGTCCGGATGCCCTTTATATGGGCGTTGGCGGAACGTATGACGTCTTTACCGGCCATGTTAAGCGCGCGCCCAAAGTCTGGCAAAACCTGGGGCTGGAGTGGCTGTACCGCCTGCTATCTCAGCCGACGCGGATTACACGACAGATCCGTCTGCTTCGCTACCTTACCTGGCACTACACCGGGAAAATGTAATCAAAATGTAGCGCGATATGCTGTTCGCGCTGCAACTCCCCTGCAAAACTGCTGCGAATCTGTGCAATGCATTCATTTTTTTTATGCATCGTTTGCCATTTGCCGCATTTTAAGAAACCATTCGCCCCGTATTTTAGTACCCCTAAAAAACAATACCTGGCCTGAAGTCGGGAAACAGCAAACACAATCGAGGATCTATGGCAGAGAAAAAACCGGAGCTACAGCGTGGGCTGGAGGCTCGTCATATTGAACTGATAGCGCTGGGCGGCACTATCGGCGTGGGCCTGTTTATGGGCTCCGCAAGCACGCTCAAATGGGCAGGACCTTCGGTCTTGCTGGCTTATATCATTGCGGGATTGTTCGTTTTCTTCATCATGCGTTCGATGGGCGAAATGCTCTTCATGGAGCCCGTCACGGGTTCCTTCGCCGTTTACGCGCACCGATATATGAGCCCGTTCTTTGGCTACCTGACGGCCTGGTCATACTGGTTTATGTGGATGGCGGTTGGCATCTCTGAAATCACGGCGATAGGGGTCTATGTGCAGTTCTGGTTCCCAGACATGGTCCAGTGGATACCGGCGCTGATTGCCGTGGGGCTGGTGGCACTGGCAAACCTTGCCGCGGTTCGTCTTTATGGTGAAATCGAATTCTGGTTTGCGATGATCAAAGTCACCACCATCATCGTGATGATTGTGGTCGGGCTGGGCGTTATCTTCTTCGGCTTTGGCAACGGCGGGCACGCCATTGGCTTTGGTAACCTGACCGAAAACGGCGGCTTCTTTGCGGGCGGCTGGAAGGGCTTCCTGACGGCACTGTGTATCGTTGTGGCCTCTTATCAGGGGGTCGAGCTTATCGGTATTACCGCGGGTGAAGCGAAAAACCCGCAGGTTACGCTGCGCAGCGCCGTAGGCAAGGTGCTGTGGCGTATCCTGATTTTCTATGTGGGGGCGATCTTCGTTATCGTAACCATCTTCCCGTGGAATGAAATTGGCACGACCGGAAGCCCGTTTGTCTTGACCTTCGCGAAGATTGGTATCACGGCGGCAGCAGGCATCATTAACTTTGTGGTTCTGACGGCGGCGTTGTCAGGTTGCAATAGCGGGATGTACAGCTGCGGACGTATGCTCTACGCGCTGTCCAGAAACAATCAGCTGCCAGCGGGAATGGCGAAAGTTTCGCGTGCGGGCGTACCGGTTGCGGGAGTGGCGGTGTCGATTGTGATCCTGCTGATCGGCTCCTGCCTGAACTACATCATCCCGAATCCGCAGCGCGTGTTCGTTTATGTCTACAGCGCCAGCGTGCTGCCAGGCATGGTGCCCTGGTTTGTTATCCTGATTAGCCAGCTGCGTTTCCGCCAGGCACATAAAAAAGCCATCGCCAGCCATCCGTTCCGTTCCATTCTGTTCCCGTACGCCAACTATTTGACGATGGCGTTCCTGGTTTGCGTATTAATCGGAATGTACTTTAATGAAGATACGCGCATGTCGCTGTTTGTCGGGATGATCTTCCTGGCGGCGGTGACCGCGGCGTATAAGCTTTTTGGTCTGGGCCGCCGCGCTACCTCGCAGAAAGTGGAGGAATAAGCGGCAAAATGTGCAAACCATAACCAAACGCGCATTTTTTTCAAAAAAGCACTAGACAGCGGGTTCGGAGGTACGTAATATCCAGCCCCGCAACGGCGCTAAGCGCCCGTAGCTCAGCTGGATAGAGCGCTGCCCTCCGGAGGCAGAGGTCTCAGGTTCGAATCCTGTCGGGCGCGCCATTTTAGTCCCGGCGCTAGAGCTGCGGTGGTCTGAGAAGTAGTCAGTACCGCGTGAAAGAATACAGTGGTGGCTATAGCTCAGTTGGTAGAGCCCTGGATTGTGATTCCAGTTGTCGTGGGTTCGAATCCCATTAGCCACCCCATTATTGAAAGAGTTGTGAATTGCGAAGGTGGCGGAATTGGTAGACGCGCTAGCTTCAGGTGTTAGTGTTCTTACGGACGTGGGGGTTCAAGTCCCCCCCCTCGCACCACGACTTTTTAATGAATTGAACTAAAAATTCAAAAAGCAGTACATCGGCGAGTAGCGCAGCTTGGTAGCGCAACTGGTTTGGGACCAGTGGGTCGGAGGTTCGAATCCTCTCTCGCCGACCAATTTTGAACCCCGCTTCGGCGGGGTTTTTTGTTTTCTGCGCCTTTCTCTCCTCTGTAGTGTTTCCACGACAACAGCCGGCTTCCTTGTCGCGATTCAGCGACACATAACACACTGAAAGTAAAAGATATAATAATTTGGCGGCTTTCGTGTCTCCTCCAGACGACATTTCGTCGTGTTTATCAGCAGGTTGTAGGGTCTAAGATACCGCTCAACAACATAATTTCCTTTTATCTTAAAATGTTGCGCGATGTAAAAGTTCTGCGTGTCAAGTTGGCACGTTACGTGCAATAATATACGTGTAGATGCTCATTCCATCTCTTATGTTCGCCTTAGTGCCTCATAAACTCAGGAATGACGCAGAGCCATTTACGGTGCTTATCGTCCACTGACAGATGTCGCTTCGGCCTCATCAGACACCATGGGCATAACGTTGAGTGAAGCACCAAATATGTTGTCTTACAGACCTGTTTTAACGCCTGCTTTTATAGCAGGCGTTTTTTTATGCCTTATTCCCGGTAAACGTACATGATCAGGGCGACCAGAATCAGAGCGGCTGACGAAACGCTGTAAAGCGCCTGTATGGAGCCAAACCCTGCCGCCGCCATCGCGGCAATACCGGTGAAAAGCGAGGCACTGAGCGTTTGCCAGCGCCAGACTTTACTGCTGGCCGAAGCCATGTGCGTGGTTTGAAAACTGCTGAGTACGGCAAACGTGCCAGCCGCAAAGAGAACATTTGAGGCCAGGTGTGCGACAAAAATCATCCCCAGCGCGCATGCCATCCACCCGGACAACAGCGGGAGCATCCCATATGCGGCAAGGAAGATGCCAAGACACAGTAAAATCCGTGGCGTGCGTGCTGCAAAACGCGTCAGACTCTCTCTTTTTAGCAGGAGGGGACCGCAAAGTTGTCCCATGCTCCTTGCAAAAAGCAGTGGCAAAGCAAGGCTGGCCGCATCCTGAGGATGGATCTGCTGTGCCATTGCCGGAAGAAGCGCCATGGCCGGTGAACCGACGGCGGCCAGCGCAGGCAAAATCAGCAAACTGCGTTTCTGCCGGATGGTCAACATCTGCCAGCGTAAAGCCGCAGGCGCTTTCTCTTCAGTGGGGACTGCCAGTGTGGGCGCTAAAAATACACGACCTGCCAGCCAGAGCATGAACAGCGATCCGAGAAAGCTGATGGCATCAATGGCCAGCAAGGCGAGGATGGCAATCTTCTGGAAAAGTACCATCCCCAGCCCGGTGCCTAACAAAACCTGAGCGGCAAAAATCACATTCTCGAGGCAGGTTGCGGCAGGCAGTTCTGCTTCTCTGAGTCCGCGTTTAAAGAGCAGCGTCAGGGCAGGCCAGCTCATTCCGCTAAGCAGTGCTTCGGTGGACTGCACGGCCAGTAACGCAGGGATACTGTGATAGTGCACGCCGAGCAGGGGAAAGAGCAGGGCCAGTAAGCCAAGCCCCTCGGTGAGTATCAACAGGGATATCGGAGAATAGCGCGCGCACAGCTTTTCACTGATGAGGCTGCCGATAAAGCCAGGTAGCGTGGCGAAAAGAAAGGCGAGGGTAAGCAGCGCGGGCGGGGCGGACCATGCTAACAGTAAGCCGAAGACCACCACCTGGGTTACGCCATTTCCCAGTGATGTAAAGATAAAGGCACAGGCCAGCAGGCGCAGCCAGCGGTGGCAGCGCAGCGCTTCAATAAGCGCGTACAAAAGGGTGTTCATGACGATTTCCTTTCAAAAACGATTCAGTCCACGCGGCACTCGTCGCGTGTATGGAAAAAAGTTAATGAAAAGACGTCGTTACATTGGCGGGTTCGTTTTAGATGATGTGGTAAAGAATGTAGCAGGCGAAGGGGAATAAAAAAAGGAGGCCGTCTGGCCTCCTTGTTATTTATTGCTGGCTGCCATTATTTTGCAGCGTTAATAACAGCCCATCGCGGCGCATGGCGGCAGCCTCTTCCGGCTTGTGCTGCTTATCCAGCGAATCGGCAAGCCACGCGTAGTCAAACGCGTCCGGACGCTGTTTCAGCGCTGCACGGAAGGCGAGACTCGCTTCCTGCCATTCACCGTGCTTCATCAGCGACTGGCCCAGCGTACTCCACAGCAGTGGACGGTCGCCGACGGCTTTAATCTGCTGACGCAGCATTTTTTCAATTTGCTCAGGGTTATTGGTTTTCAGACGCGGGATCACCATAACCAGGCGATCGTCATACTGTCGCTTCAGTCCGTCGAGGAGGATCTCCTGCGCCGTGTCATGATCGTCACATTCAATCAGATGTTCTGCCATCGCAACCTGCAACGGAACCTGCTGACGCGTTTTCCGGCTCTGATTCTTCCACCATGTTTTCAGGCCATCGCTGCCGAGATCGGCACGCGCCTGATCCATCAGGCCAATCCATGCCAGACGCTGGAGTTCATCACGATGCTCATCATCACCGACGTCGGCTTTGGCCATCGACGGAATGATATCCAGCAGTGAACCCCAGGCACCGGTGCGAATATAGGCCTGCTCGGCAAGACGCAGCACTTCCGGGTGGCGTGGCGAGACTTCCAGCAGACGGTCGATACCGTGACGTGCGGCGTGGTTTTCGTTGCGGGCCAGCTGCAGTCGAACGCGGGTGATCTCAACGGGAATCGGGTCTTTCGGAGATAGTTCTGACGCGCGTTCCAGATGCTGGTTGGCGCGGGCTTCGTCACCCCGCTGTTGCGCTGCCTCGGCGGCCAGCAGATAGTTCACCACCGGCTGTTCGGCATGGTCAGCATTTTTCGACATCAGCCTTTCAACCTGCTGATAGTCACCCTCGGCCAGCTTAAGCAGTGCCTGCTCAGTCTGCTTACGGGCACGGCGGCGTTTACGGCCAACGAACCAGCCACGCGTATGCGCACCGGTACGGAAAATTCGGCGCAGGATCCACTCTACTGCAAGGAGCACCACCACCCCGAGGATCAGGATGATCACCAGGCCCGTTACGCTGGTTTCGATGTTGTAGTTATCGGTCTGGATCAGGACGTAACCCTGATGACCGGCAAGCATCGGCCCCAGCACGATCCCGGCGATCAGCAGGATGAAGAGTAAGAGTACTTTAAGCATCATTACTCTCCTTGTGGCGCGCTTTCAGGCGCTGGCGCGGCGGCAGGGGCCTGGGCGTGAGGTTCTGCCGGAACGCCCGGTTGCGCCAGCAGGTTGCGCACGCGCGTCTGCATCAGTTTTTCCAGAATCGGCTGGCTTTCCAGCTTGTCCGGCACGTTCATGGTGATGTTCTGCTGGCTCAGTTTATCAATGTCATCGAGGAAAGCCGTGGTCGTGGCATCATCGGTATTGTAGTAAGCACGTACCCATGTCGAGACGTTATCAAGCGCCTGTTTGTAGGTTTCTTCCTGATGACGCGGTACGGCCTGAGCCGCCACCAGCAGGCGGGAGCGAATGTTTTCGCGCAGATAAATGTCCTGATTCGGCGCTAACAGCGGAACGGCGGTTTCGTCGCGGCGGCGGATAGTAATGAAGCTATCCATAAAGTTCTGCCAGCTTTTTTGCAGGTTCACGCGCCATTCGCTCAGGGAGCTGGAAAGCTCGGTGCCGTCAGAATCCATCGGGGAGTCATCGTCGTTGTTATCCGCCAGCTGCAGGTTATCAATCTGGTTTGAAAGCTGATTGACCTTCAGGATGATGCCATCGTAGTCCACCTGCGAAACGGCAGAGAGGCTGGCGATATCTTCGGTAATGGCACGACGCGCGGTAATGAGGCTCGGATCGTTCATGTCTGCCAGGCTCGCATCAGCGCTTTTCAGCAGCGCGGCGGCGGTGGTGACGTCCTGATCGCTCCAGAGCTTACGTCCGGCCAGCTTCACCAGGAAATCGGCCTGCGAGAGCAGCCAGGTTTTGGCATCGGTACCGGAAATCGTGGCGACTTTCTGCTGCACGTCGTCCAGCTGTTTGGTCAGCTCTTCCTGTTTGCTGTTCGCCTCAGCGAGCGCCGCGGACTGCTGTTTAATCACCGTTTCCAGTTCAGTCTTCTGCGTCTCCTGCGCTTTTTGCAGAGCAGTAAGCTGATTGACCAGCGTGTCGTTGGTCGCCGTCTGGCTGGAACCTTGCTGTTTCACCAGGCCATAGAGGCCGACGCCTGCGGCCAGCGCAATGGCGATGGCTATCGCGCTCAGCGCGAGGCTGGTTTTATTGCTGCCGTTCTTCTTCTCAACGGTTTTCTCAGTCGTTTCTGACTGCGGCGTGATGTCCACAGTCTCCCTGGTCTCTTCAACCACGGCGGAGGATTTATCGTGTTCCGTCATTATGGCTTCCCATTATGAGAGTTATTGTAATGCGCGCAGCAGCGCATCGTTGTCAGCGTTATCAGCGATCCGAATATCTTGCCAGCCCAGTTCCCGGGCCTGGTTCGCCAGACGCTCACTGACGACCAGAAGCCGGCAGTGGAGTAACCAGTTTTCACGATACCAAAGGGGCACCAGCGACCAGAGCTGCTGCAGCATTTCGCCGCTGGTCACCACCAGGGTCGTAATACCGCGCATATGCCAGCGCATCGCCTCTTCCGCACCATCGTAATGTTTTGCACAACGCTGATAGCATTCGCAGAACGTGACCTCAGCCCCGCGTTCCCGCAGCGTTTCGCCCAACAGTTCGCGCCCGCCGTTACCGCGTAAAATGAGTGCACGCTTTCCGGCAATAGTTTGTAATTCAGGTAATTGTAGCAAGACTTCGCTGATTTCCCGATCTAACGGGTAACGAACGTCTGTTCCGCTTACGGTATGCAACGCCAGTGCCGTTGTACGACCAATCGCAAAATAGTGAGGGGCGGTTGGCCAGTTAAGCCCCTGCTGTTGCAGCTGCGCCTGGGCAAATTCCACCGCATGTTGCGACAGCGCAAACAGCAAGTCGCCCTGCTGGAGGGTATTCATATGGTCGGCAAGCGCGGACAGCTCCCGACCGGGGGAGAATTCAATGAGCGGAAAACTCCAGGCCACCTGCCCCAGTGCGCGCAGACGGCTCACTAATTGCTCTCCTGCGGGAGAAGGGCGGGTGACAAGAATACTCATGCAGGGGGTTCTCCATTATAAACCTCAGCCAGGATCTCACGGGCGCCGTTATCCAGCAGCTCTTCTGCCAGCGACACGCCAAGCTGTTCGGCATCTTGCGCTTTACCACGACGTTCGCCGCGGACCATCTGTGAACCATCCGGTGCGCCAACCAGCGCTCGCAGCCACAGTTCACCGTTAATTAATTCAGCATAGCTGCCAATCGGCACCTGACACCCTCCTTCGAGGCGGGTGTTCATGGCGCGCTCGGCGTTAACGCGGATGGCTGTCTCGTCATGGTTCAGCGGGGCAAGCAGCGCGCGGGTACGCTCATCATCCAGACGGCATTCAATGCCGACGGCACCCTGACCCACGGCCGGCAGCGACAGCTCAGGCGGCAACGCGACGCGAATGCGCGACGTCAGCCCCAGGCGCTTCAGACCCGCAACCGCGAGGATAATGGCATCGTAATCGCCGTTATCCAGCTTGCTCAGACGCGTACCAACGTTACCGCGCAGCGAACGAATGATCAGGTCCGGACGACGTTCTGCCAGCTGACACTGACGACGTAAACTGGACGTGCCAACCACGCTGCCTTCTGGCAACGCATCGAGCGAATCATAGTGATTGGAGACAAACGCATCGCGCGGATCTTCACGCTCGCAAATGGTCACCAGCCCCAGCCCTTCCGGGAACTCGACGGGCACATCTTTCATCGAATGTACGGCGATATCGGCGCGGTTCTCAAGCAATGCCAGTTCCAGTTCTTTGACAAACAGGCCCTTGCCGCCCACTTTAGCCAGTGGCGTATCAAGGATCACGTCACCGCGCGTGACCATCGGCACCAGCTCGACGCACAATCCACTGTGGCAGGCTTCAAGGCGCTGCTTAACATAATGTGCCTGCCAGAGCGCAAGAGGGCTTTGGCGTGTGGCAATTCTCAAAACATTGTCTAACATGCTTGTTACCGTCATTATCAATCGCTAACCATCCTAACATTGTTGACTCTGGGATGGCAGTTTTACGGTGATGAAGAAGAGAGGGACAGGGCGGGGTTCTCGTCAGCCACAGCCGTATTAAGGAATTTACACGTACAGAACGGTGCTACACTGTATGTAGCGCATCTTTCTTTACGGTCAACCGGCAAGGTGTTAAATTGATCACGTTTTAGACCATTTTTTCGTCGGTATCACCATAATGATAAGGGCGAAAAAAGGTAACGGTTCTCTTTTTGTAATACTGCGGGTCCGCTGTTATTTCTGTTTTGAATAGCGTGCGACACCCGGAAACATCAGGCGATACGTCTTGTACCTCTATATTGAGACTCTGAAACAGAGACTGGATGCCATAAACCAACTGCGTGTCGATCGCGCGCTTGCTGCTATGGGCCCTGCTTTCCAGCAGGTATACAGTCTTCTGCCGACATTATTGCACTATCACCATCCGCTGATGCCTGGCTACCTTGACGGTAACGTTCCCAGAGGCATCTGTCTTTTCACGCCTGATGAAACCCAACAACACTACCTGACCGAACTTGAACTCTACCGTGGCATGCCGCCGCAGGAATCACCGAAAGGTGAACTGCCGATTACAGGCGTTTACACCATGGGCAGCACCTCCTCGGTTGGGCAAAGCTGTTCTTCGGACCTGGACATCTGGGTCTGTCATCAGTCCTGGCTCGATAACGACGAGCGTCAGCTGCTGCAACGAAAGTGCAGCCTGCTGGAAAGCTGGGCCGCGTCGCTTGGCGTGGAAGTCAGTTTCTTCCTGATTGATGAAAACCGTTTCCGTCATAACGAAAGTGGCAGTCTGGGTGGTGAAGACTGCGGCTCAACCCAGCACATCTTACTGCTGGACGAGTTTTACCGTACTGCCGTTCGCCTGGCCGGTAAGCGTATTCTGTGGAATATGGTGCCGTGCGACGAAGAAGAGCATTACGACGATTACGTAATGTCGTTGTACTCCCAGGGTGTGCTGACACCAAATGAATGGCTGGATCTGGGTGGCCTCAGTTCGCTTTCCGCCGAAGAGTACTTTGGCGCGAGCCTCTGGCAGCTCTATAAAAGCATTGATTCGCCGTATAAGGCCGTGCTGAAAACCCTGCTGCTGGAAGCCTATTCCTGGGAATACCCCACGCCGCGTTTGCTGGCGAAAGATATCAAACAGCGTCTGCACGACGGAGAAATTGTCTCCTACGGGCTGGATGCTTACTGCATGATGCTTGAACGCGTCACCGAATACCTGAAAGCCATTGATGACACCACGCGTCTCGATCTGGTGCGTCGATGTTTCTACCTCAAAGTCTGTGAAAAACTCAGCCGCGAACGCGCATGCGTGGGCTGGCGTCGTGAAGTGGTCAGTCAGTTGGTGAAAGAGTGGGGATGGGACGAAGAACGTCTGTCGATGCTTGATAACCGCGCCAACTGGAAAATCGATCAGGTGCGTGAAGCGCACAACGAACTGCTCGATGCCATGATGCAAAGCTACCGCAACCTTATCCGCTTTGCGCGTCGTAACAATCTCAGCGTTTCCGCCAGCCCGCAGGATATCGGGGTGTTGACGCGTAAACTGTACGCGGCGTTTGAAGCATTGCCGGGTAAAGTCACGCTGGTTAACCCGCAGATTTCACCGGACCTGTCAGAACCGAATCTGACCTTTATCTATGTGCCGCCGGGCCGCGCAAACCGCACCGGGTGGTACCTGTACAACCGTGCGCCAAGCATGGACTCGATCATCAGCCATCAGCCGCTGGAATATAACCGCTACCTGAACAAGCTGGTGGCCTGGGCCTGGTTCAACGGCCTGCTGACCTCGCGTACCCGGCTGTTTATCAAAGGCAACGAGGTTGTCGATTTAGCCAAACTGCAGGAGATGGTGGCGGATGTCTCCCACCACTTCCCGCTGCGTCTGCCGGCGCCGACGCCAAAAGCGCTCTACAGTCCGTGTGAAATTCGCCATCTGGCGATCATCGTCAACCTGGAATATGACCCGACGGCGGCCTTCCGCAATCAGGTGGTTCATTTTGACTTCCGCAAACTGGATGTCTTTAGCTTTGGCGAGCAGCAAAACTGCCTGGTGGGCAGCGTAGACCTGCTGTACCGCAACTCGTGGAACGAAGTGCGTACTCTGCACTTCAACGGCGAGCAGGCGATGATCGAAGCGCTGAAAACGATTCTCGGCAAGATGCACCAGGACGCTGCGCCGCCGGACAGCGTTGAGGTGTTCTGCTATAGCCAGCATCTGCGCGGTCTGATCCGTACCCGTGTGCAGCAGCTGGTTTCGGAGTGCATCGAACTGCGCCTCTCCAGTACCCGTCAGGAAACCGGTCGCTTTAAAGCGCTGCGCGTCTCCGGACAGACCTGGGGCCTGTTCTTCGAGCGCCTGAATGTTTCAGTACAGAAGCTGGAAAACGCCATCGAGTTCTACGGCGCCATTTCGCACAACAAGCTGCATGGCCTGTCAGTGCAGGTGGAAACCAACCACGTGAAACTGCCACAGGTCGTGGATGGCTTTGCGAGCGAAGGAATTATTCAGTTCTTCTTTGAAGAGTCGGGTGACGACGCCGGTTTCAACATCTACATCCTGGATGAGACGAACCGCGCTGAGGTTTATCACCACTGTGAAGGCAGTAAAGAGGAGCTGGTGCGCGACGTCAGCCGCTTCTATTCGTCCTCACATGACCGCTTTACCTACGGCTCCAGCTTCATCAACTTTAACCTGCCGCAGTTCTACCAGATTGTGAATGTAGACGGACGTTCGCAGGTGATTCCGTTCCGTACGCAGGCCGTTACGCCAGCGGTTCCCGCCAGCCAGGACACTACCCCGCTGTTGCAGCAGTATTTCTCCTGACAGTTTTTGCCCGGTATGCAGTGCACCACCGGGCAAAACAGACTCAACGAAAACGCACGTCTTCGCCTGCCTGCGCGGTCGCCGCCTGTTCCAGCAGATCCCAGAACGTTTCGCCGCTACGGTCACACACCCATTCGCCCTCTTTCAGATCGAAATGGTAGCCACCCTGTTTGGCGGCCAGCCAGACCTGGTGAAGCGGCTCCTGGCGGTTAATAATAATTTTGCTGCCGTTTTCGAAGCTCAGGGTCAGAATGCCGCCGTTGATCTCACAATCGATATCGCTGTCGCCGTCCCAGTCGTCAAGCCGCTCTTCGATGGTCATCCATAAGGTGTCTGCAAGGCGATGGAATTCACTGTCGTTCATGGTTTTGTTCCTGTTTTTCGTGATGCCGGCAGTATAACGCTAAATAATTCCCGTTGCAGGAAAGCGGCAAACTCTTGCTTTTGTGTCTTCTCCTGCGATGATAGAAACAGATTTGAACTTACGGGCAACTTTATAATGAAAAACGTTTTCCGAACGCTTGCCGTTCTCATCACGCTGTTTAGTCTGACGGGCTGTGGACTGAAGGGACCGCTTTACTTCCCGCCAGCGGATAAAACGGCGCCGCCGCCGACGAAACCTGTGCAAAGCGGTATTGAGTCTTCCACGCCAGACACGAACGATCGTGGCAATAATGGTGGTCCGACTCAGGTTAATCTCTGACGATTACGTTCTGTACCCGCGCAATGGAGCGAATGATGCAGTTCTCTAAGATGCATGGCCTTGGCAACGATTTTATGGTCGTCGACGCGGTAACGCAGAATGTCTTTTTCTCCCCGGAACTGATCCGCCGCCTGGCGGATCGGCATCTGGGCGTGGGGTTCGATCAGCTGCTGGTGGTTGAGCCGCCGTACGATCCTGACCTCGATTTCCACTACCGTATTTTTAACGCTGACGGCAGTGAAGTCTCCCAGTGCGGCAACGGTGCGCGCTGTTTTGCCCGCTTTGTCCGCCTGAAAGGGCTGACGAACAAGCGCGATATCCGCGTCAGTACCGCGAATGGTCGCATGGTGCTCAGCGTCACCGATGACGATCTGGTTCGCGTGAATATGGGCGAGCCGAACTTTGAACCTTCCGCCGTGCCGTTTCGCGCAAACAAAGCGGAAAAGACCTATATTATGCGTGCGGCAGAGCAGACAGTATTGTGTGGCGTCGTCTCGATGGGAAACCCGCACTGCGTGATTCAGGTTGATGATGTGGAGACCGCCGCCGTTGAAACCCTCGGCCCGGTGCTGGAAAGCCATGAACGCTTCCCGGAACGCGCGAACATTGGTTTTATGCAGGTGGTGAAGCGTGAACACATCCGTCTGCGGGTGTATGAACGCGGCGCGGGCGAAACCCAGGCCTGCGGAAGCGGTGCCTGCGCGGCAGTGGCCGTCGGCATCGCTCAGGGGTTACTGGCAGAAGAGGTTCGCGTGGAGTTACCAGGCGGTCGTCTTGATATCGCCTGGAAAGGACCGGGTCATCCGCTGTTTATGACTGGCCCGGCGGTACATGTCTATGACGGGTTTATCCATCTATGAAGCAACCAGGGGAAGAACTGCAGGAAACGGTGACGGAACTGGACGACAGTGCTGTTGTTGATTATCTGCTGAACAATCCCGCGTTTT
Organism: Enterobacter sp. MEB024; assembly: GCF_030209635.1. Classification (NCBI taxonomy): domain Bacteria; kingdom Pseudomonadati; phylum Pseudomonadota; class Gammaproteobacteria; order Enterobacterales; family Enterobacteriaceae; genus Enterobacter; species Enterobacter sp. MEB024. The sequence goes on from NZ_JARVRQ010000014.1 coordinate 43,595, forward strand.
TTATTCGCAATGCACGTCTTGTCGAACAGATGCGCGTGCCGCATCCGGTGCGCGGGACCGTGTCGCTGGTCGAATGGCACATGGCCCGCGCGCGCAACCACATCAATCAGCTTGAAGAGAACATGACGCTGCTCATGGAACAGGCGAACAATAACGAAAGCCTGTTCTATCGACTGCTGCATCTGCAGGCGCGTCTGGCCTCGGCCCACAGCCTTGACGAGTTTCTCAGCCGTTTCCACCGCTGGGCGCGAGAACTGGGGCTTGCAGGCGCAACCCTTCGTCTCTTCCCCGACCGCTGGCGCATTGGTGCACCGTCTGGTTTCACCCATCTGGCGCTGAGCCGTCAGGCGTTTGAACCGCTACGTATTCAGCGCCTGGGTCATCAACATCACTATCTGGGGCCGCTGAACGGACCAGAATTGCTGGTGGTATTGCCAGAAGCCAAAGCGATTGGCTCGGTGGCCATGTCATTGATGGGGCGCGATGGCGACTTAGGCGTGATGTTATTTACCAGTCGCGACGCGCATCACTATGAGCAGGGGCAAGGTACGCACCTGTTGCAGGAGATCGCCCTGATGCTGCCTGAGCTGCTGGAGCGCTGGATTGAGCGCGTATGACGGACGGACTTCTTGCCACTGACGTCGCGCGATTTCTGCGCTACCTGGGGGTTGAACGTCAGCTTAGCCCCATAACGCTGCTGAACTATCAGCGTCAGCTTGATGCCATCATGCAGATTGCCGATGAAATCGGCCTGAAAAGCTGGCAACAATGTGACGCTGCGACGGTTCGTGGCGTCGTCGTGCGTAGCCGCAGGAAAGGGTTAGGTCCGGCGAGTCTGGCGCTCAGGCTCTCTGCCCTGCGCAGTTTCTTCGACTGGCTGGTGAGCCAGGGCAGCCTTAAAGCCAACCCGGCGAAAGGCATTGCCACGCCAAAAGCACCGCGTCATCTGCCTAAAAATATCGACGTCGATGATGTCAATCGCCTGCTGGATATCGATCTTAACGATCCGCTGGCGGTGCGTGACCGCGCGATGCTGGAGGTGATGTACGGTGCCGGACTGCGTCTGTCTGAACTGGTCAATCTCGATATAAAACATCTCGATCTGGATACCGGCGAAGTGTGGGTGATGGGCAAGGGCAGCAAAGAGCGCCGCCTGCCGATTGGTCGCAACGCTGTCGCCTGGATTGAGCACTGGCTTGACCTGCGCGGGCTGTTTGGCGCGGAAGAAGATGCGCTGTTCCTGTCGAAACTCGGCAAGCGGATCTCGGCGCGTAACGTGCAGAAGCGTTTTGCGGAGTGGGGCATTAAGCAGGGGCTGAACAGCCATGTTCACCCGCACAAGCTGCGCCACTCTTTTGCGACCCACATGCTTGAATCAAGCGGCGATCTGCGCGGCGTGCAGGAACTGCTCGGCCACGCGAATTTGTCCACCACCCAGATTTATACCCACTTAGACTTCCAGCACCTTGCCTCGGTGTATGACGCGGCGCATCCACGCGCCAAACGGGGGAAATAATGCGTTTTTACCGCCCACTGGGTCAGATATCAGCCCTTACCTTTGACCTTGATGACACCCTTTATGATAACCGCCAGGTGATCCTGCGTACCGAGCAGGAGTCGCTGACGTTTGTGCAGAACTATCACCCGGCGCTGAAGACGATGCAGAACAAGGACTTCCAGCAGCTGCGTCAGACCCTGCGGGAGACCGAGCCGGACATTTACCATGACGTGACCGAATGGCGTCGACGTGCGGTTGAACAGGCGATGCTGAATGTTGGCATGAGCGCGCGTGATGCGGCGATAGGGGCTGAAGCGTCCATGGAAAACTTCGCCAAATGGCGCAGCCGTATTGATGTGCCACAGGAGACCCACGATACGCTGGCCGCGCTGGCAGAGAAGTGGCCGCTGGTGGCGATTACCAATGGCAATGCCCAGCCTGAGCTGTTTGGTCTTGGCGATTATTTTGAGTTTGTGCTGCGCGCGGGCCCGCACGGGCGCTCGAAACCGTTTAACGATATGTATCACCTGGCGGCGGAAAAACTGAACCTGCCGCTCGGCGAAATGTTGCATGTGGGTGATGACCTGACCACGGACGTGGCCGGGGCGATCCGCTGCGGCATGCAGGCCTGCTGGATCAAGCCGGAAAACGCTGACCTGATGACAACGCCGGACAGCCGTCTTGTGCCGCACGTGGAAATTTCACGGTTGGCATCCCTCACGACGCTGATATAATCATCAATTGTTCTGTATAAATTAACAGGGTTTTGGCGAAGGAATCACATTCGCCTGCCTGACATTACGTGACGGTGCCAATGGACGTTTCTTACCTGCTCGACAGCCTTAATGACAAACAGCGTGACGCGGTTGCCGCTTCGCGCACCAACATGCTGGTGCTGGCTGGGGCGGGCAGTGGTAAGACACGCGTGCTGGTACACCGCATTGCGTGGCTGCAGAGCGTGGAAAACTGCTCACCGTATTCCATTATGGCGGTGACGTTTACCAACAAGGCGGCGGCAGAGATGCGCCACCGAATCGCACAGCTGATGGGCACCAGCCAGGGCGGCATGTGGGTGGGTACTTTCCACGGTCTGGCGCATCGCCTGCTGCGGGCGCACCACATGGACGCTAACCTGCCGCAGGATTTCCAGATCCTCGACAGCGAAGATCAGCTGCGTCTGCTGAAGCGTCTTATCAAGGCGATGAATCTCGACGAAAAGCAGTGGCCGCCGCGTCAGGCAATGTGGTACATCAACGGCCAGAAAGACGAAGGGCTGCGTCCGCACCATATTCAGAGCTTCGGCAACCCGGTCGAGCAAACCTGGCAGAACGTTTATAAAGCCTATCAGGAGGCGTGCGATCGCGCAGGTCTGGTGGACTTTGCTGAGCTGCTGCTGCGTGCGCATGAGCTGTGGCTCAACAAACCGCATATCCTGCAGCACTATCGTGAACGCTTCACCAATATTCTGGTGGACGAATTCCAGGATACCAACAACATCCAGTATGCATGGATCCGCCTGCTGGCCGGTGATACCGGCAAGGTGATGATCGTCGGTGATGACGATCAGTCCATCTATGGCTGGCGTGGGGCGCAGGTGGAAAACATTCAGCGCTTCCTCAATGATTTCCCCGGTGCTCAGACCATCCGTCTGGAGCAGAACTACCGTTCGACCAGCAACATTCTGAGCGCCGCCAACGCCCTGATTGAGAACAACAACGGGCGTCTGGGTAAAAAGCTGTGGACCGATGGCGTTGACGGTGAACCGATCTCTATCTACTGCGCGTTCAACGAACTTGATGAAGCGCGCTTTGTGGTTAACCGTATTAAAACCTGGCAGGACAACGGTGGCGCGCTGGAGCAGTGTGCCATTCTCTATCGCAGCAACGCCCAGTCGCGCGTGCTGGAAGAGGCGTTGCTGCAGGTGAGTATGCCGTACCGTATTTACGGCGGCATGCGCTTCTTTGAACGTCAGGAGATCAAAGACGCGCTCTCGTATCTGCGTCTGATCGCAAACCGTAATGACGATGCGGCGTTTGAGCGCGTGGTGAACACCCCAACCCGCGGCATCGGTGACCGTACCCTGGACGTGGTGCGTCAGGCCTCCCGCGATCGCCAGCTGACACTCTGGCAGGCGTGCCGCGAGCTGTTGCAGGAGAAAGCGCTCGCCGGACGTGCAGCCAGCGCCTTACAGCGCTTCCTGGAGCTGATTGATGCCCTGGCACAGGAAACGGCCGATATGCCTCTGCACGTACAGACAGACCGGGTGATTAAAGACTCCGGCCTGCGCACCATGTATGAGCAGGAGAAAGGCGAAAAGGGCCAGACCCGTATTGAGAACTTAGAGGAACTGGTGACGGCAACGCGCCAGTTCAGCTACAACGAAGAAGACGAAGATTTGATGCCGCTGCAGGCGTTCCTCTCCCACGCGGCGCTGGAAGCGGGTGAAGGGCAGGCAGACACCTGGCAGGATGCGGTTCAACTTATGACCCTGCACTCCGCCAAAGGTCTGGAGTTCCCGCAGGTGTTTATCGTCGGGATGGAAGAGGGGATGTTCCCGAGCCAGATGTCGCTGGATGAAGGTGGGCGTCTGGAGGAGGAGCGTCGTCTGGCCTATGTTGGCGTGACGCGCGCGATGCAAAAGCTGACGCTGACCTATGCCGAAACCCGACGCCTGTACGGTAAAGAGGTGTATCACCGTCCGTCGCGCTTTATCGGCGAACTGCCGGAAGAGTGCGTGGAAGAGGTGCGCCTGCGCGCCAGTATCAGCCGCCCGGTCAGCCATCAGCGTATGGGCTCGCCGATTGCTGAAACGGACACCGGCTACAAGCTGGGTCAGCGCGTGCGTCATGCTAAGTTTGGTGAAGGCACTATCGTCAATCTGGAAGGTAGCGGCGAGCACAGCCGCCTGCAGGTGGCGTTCCAGGGGCAAGGTATCAAATGGCTGGTGGCAGCCTACGCCAGGCTGGAAACTGTGTAACTTTCAGAAAAATATCATTATTTTGTAATAATCTGCTAGCCTTATACGTTGAAGGTCAATTAATGCCCTTCAGCGTTCCGTTGCGTGTTGACGCCACTATTACTGCTGGCGTAACATGCGCGCACGATTACGCTAAGAGGACATTCGCCTTGGACACACCCAGTAGATACTGGCTCAATTCCCTGTCATCCAGGAACAACTCCTAAGGCTATCTCCTCTTGCTGATGGCCTTAGTGGTTGTCAGCGACCTGCATTATTCCCGTCGCGCTGAGTCAGGCTGTTTAATGGTCTGAAACCCAATTTGTTTCTGTGTGCCCACCGAACTGTCCGATATTTTTTGCATTGGGAGTCCCGGTCATGTTGAGCGCATTTCAACTCGAAAATAACCGACTGACTCGGCTTGAAGCCGAAGAGTCACAGCCCCTCATTGATGCCGTATGGGTGGATCTGGTCGAGCCGGACGACGATGAGCGCCTTCGCGTACAATCTGAGCTGGGGCAAAGCCTGGCAACCCGCCCGGAACTGGAAGACATCGAAGCATCTGCTCGTTTTTTTGAAGATGAAGACGGTCTGCATATTCACTCCTTCTTCTTCTTTGAAGACGCCGACGATCACGCGGGTAACTCCACCGTGGCGTTTACCATTCGTGACGGTCGCCTGTTTACCCTGCGCGAGCGTGAGCTGCCCGCGTTTCGTCTCTACCGCATGCGCGCCCGTAGCCAGGCGATGGTCGACGGCAATGCCTACGAACTGCTGCTGGACCTGTTTGAAACCAAAATCGAACAGCTGGCGGATGAAATTGAAAACATCTACAGCGACCTGGAAAAGCTGAGCCGCGTCATCATGGAAGGTCATCAGGGCGATGAATACGACGAAGCGCTCTCGACGCTGGCAGAGCTGGAAGATATCGGCTGGAAGGTGCGTTTGTGTCTGATGGATACCCAGCGCGCGCTGAACTTCCTGGTGCGTAAGGCGCGTCTGCCGGGCGGTCAGCTGGAGCAGGCGCGTGAGATCCTGCGCGATATCGAATCCCTGCTGCCGCACAATGAATCGTTGTTCCAGAAGGTCAACTTCCTGATGCAGGCGGCGATGGGCTTTATCAATATCGAGCAGAACCGCATCATCAAGATCTTCTCGGTGGTCTCGGTGGTCTTCCTGCCACCGACGCTGGTGGCCTCGAGCTACGGGATGAACTTTGAGTTTATGCCGGAGCTTAAGTGGAGCTTTGGCTACCCTGGCGCGATTATCTTTATGATCCTCGCCGGGCTGGCGCCGTACCTCTACTTCAAGCGCCGTAACTGGCTGTAAACATCAGGCGGGTGGCATTGTGCCTGCCCGCCTCATTACCGCTTACAATCCTTTGCGCGTTCTGCGCTGGGTATAAAGGGCGTCTGCAACAAAAATCGCCAGCGCCACCCAGATAAAGGCAAACGTCACCATCTTATCTGCGCCCGGTACTTCGCCGTAAAACACCACTGCCAGCAGGAACATCAGCGTCGGACCGATGTACTGAAAGAAGCCCAGCGTGGAGAGACGCAGGCGCGTTGCGGCGCCGGTGAAGCACAGCAGAGGAATGGTGGTTACCACACCGGCCGCCATCAGCATCAAATTCAACGACAACGGGTTACTGCCCATATGGCTGGTTGCGCTGTCGGCAATACCAAACAGGTAAATCGCCGCGACCGGCAATAGCCACAGGGTTTCAAACAGCATCCCGGTCTGCGCTTCAACGGCTATTTTCTTCCGGACCAGCCCGTAAAACGCAAAGCTGAACGCCAGGCCCAGAGCGATCACGGGCAGCGAACCGAAGGTCCACAGTTGGACCAGCACGCCGCAAAAAGCGAGGATGACCGCCAGCCACTGCATGCGACGGAAGCGCTCGCCCAGGAAAATCATGCCCAGAACAATGTTGACCAGGGGATTAATAAAATAGCCCAGGCTCGCTTCGAGCATGTGATGGTTATTGACTGCCCAGATAAAGAGCAGCCAGTTGCCGCCTATCAGCACGGCTGAGAGGGCCAGCAGGAACACCTTTTTCGGCGTTTTCAGCAGCGTTTTGACGCCAGACCACTGACGGCTGACGCTCATCAGCGCGATCATAAAGAAAAACGACCAAATCACACGGTGTGTGAGGATCTCGTCAGCGGGTACGTAAGCGATAAACTTGAAGTACGCCGGTGCGATACCCCAAATAAAATAAGCGGCAAGGGCGAGTAGTACGCCCTGCCGCGTTTGTTTAGCATCCATCGGGATAATCCGTTACAAAAAAGTGAATTAATTTTACCCGATTTTAGGGTTTCAACCCACCATATAAGTGGCAGTTGCGCTGGCGATATAGACCTGCTCTTCGTTATGCAATTCAACGCGGGCGACGGCAACCTTATTCCCCGCGCGCAGCAGGCTGCTGGTGGCGGTAAAACGGTTTCCGCGCCCGGGACGCAGGTAATCGACGCGTAAATCGATGGTGCCCATACGCGACAAACGCTGGCGCAACTCGTCTTCATTGATGGTGTCATGGCGCGTCAGCGTACTGCCCACACAGACCAGGCCCGCCGCCACATCCAGCGCTGAGGCAATCACCCCGCCGTGCAAAATACTCTGCGCCCAGTTGCCAACCATCATCGGCTGGTTGTTGAAGCTGAGCTGGGCAAACGCTTTTTCGTAGCGCTCGAGTTCCAGACCCAGTGCACGGTTAAACGGCATATGGTAAACAAAAATCTCGCCCACGAGTTTTAACGCTTCTTCGGCGGTAAGCATGGCTGACATGAGGCATCACATCCTTATTGTTAATAAAATGTTGATTTTATGCTTCAGCAATAAGGAATTCCACTTTCAGAAACGAGGATGCAGCAGTTGTCGCAGAAGTATGTAGAATATCCGCCACATAACAATTCAACTAATTAACTCTTTGCAGGAGAACACCACCGATGCGGACGTATCTGGCCTGGTTACTGGCGGCAGTTGCGCTGCCCCTCACAGCATATGCCCAGGAAGCGACGATTAAAGAAGTTCACGATCAACCTGCCGTGCAGGGCAGCATTATCGCGAACCTTCTTCAGGAACATGATAATCCGTTCACGCTGTATCCGTATGACACCAACTACGTGATATACACGCAGACCAGCGATCTCAACAAAGAGGCGATAAGCTCCTATAACTGGTCCGATAATGCGCGTAAAGACGAAGTGAAGTTCCAGTTAAGTCTCGCGTTCCCGTTCTGGCGCGGCATTCTGGGACCGAATTCGGTGCTCGGCGCCTCTTACACGCAGAAATCCTGGTGGCAGCTTTCCAACAGTGGCGAATCTTCACCGTTCCGTGAAACCAACTATGAGCCGCAGCTGTTCCTCGGTTTTGCGACCGATTATGAATTCGCGGGCTGGACGCTGCGTGACATTGAGGTGGGCTTTAACCACGATTCAAACGGACGCTCCGACCCTACCTCGCGCAGCTGGAACCGTGCCTATACACGACTGATGGCGCAGAACGGCAACTGGATGGCGGAAGTGAAGCCGTGGTTCGTGGTGGGCGACACCGACGACAACCCGGATATCACCAAATATATGGGTTACTATCAGCTCAAAATCGGCTATCAGTTGGGTGACGCGGTGCTGAGCGCCAAAGGCCAATACAACTGGAACACCGGTTACGGTGGTGCGGAACTGGGCCTCAGTTATCCGGTGAGCAAGCACGTTCGCCTCTATACTCAGGTTTACAGCGGTTACGGCGAGTCGCTTATCGATTACAACTTCAACCAGACCCGTGTAGGTGTGGGCGTGATGCTGAACGATATTTTCTAGGCAGCTCGAATGTTTTTTCGTTAAACGTTGAAGTTTCTCTCTCAGGCGCTGAAAATAGCGCCTGTTTTATTTCTGGCAAATGGGGTTAACGTGGCGCAGGCGGAAGTATTGAATCAGGAATCGCTGGCTAAACAGGTTTTGCATGAAACCTTTGGCTACCAGCAGTTCCGCCCTGGCCAGGAAACCATCATTGAAACCGTGCTGGAAGGCCGCGATTGTCTGGTGGTCATGCCTACCGGCGGCGGTAAATCCCTCTGCTATCAGGTGCCTGCGCTGGTGCTCAACGGCTTGACGGTCGTGGTATCGCCTCTTATTTCCCTGATGAAAGATCAGGTCGATCAGCTCCTTGCCAACGGCGTGGCGGCGGCCTGTCTTAACTCCAGCCAGACCCGCGAGCAGCAGCAAGAGGTTATGGCCGGTTGCCGTACCGGGCAGGTTCGCCTGCTGTATATCGCGCCGGAACGTCTGATGCTGGATAACTTCCTCGATCATCTGTCGCACTGGAATCCGGTCCTGCTGGCGGTGGATGAAGCCCACTGTATCTCCCAGTGGGGACATGATTTCCGCCCGGAATATGCGGCGCTCGGCCAGCTCCGTCAGCGTTTTCCCGAACTGCCGTTTATGGCGCTCACCGCGACGGCAGATGACACCACGCGTCAGGATATCGTCCGGCTGCTGGGGCTGAACGATCCGCTGATTCAGGTCAGCAGCTTCGACCGCCCGAACATCCGCTACATGCTGATGGAAAAATTCAAGCCGCTGGATCAGCTTCTGCGCTACGTGCAGGAGCAGCGCGGGAAGTCCGGCATCATCTACTGCAACAGCCGCGCGAAGGTGGAAGACACGGCCGCGCGCCTGCAGAACCGTGGTTTTAGCGCCGCCGCCTACCATGCCGGGCTGGAAAACGCGGTTCGCGCCGATGTGCAGGAGAAATTCCAGCGCGATGACCTGCAGATTGTGGTGGCGACGGTGGCGTTCGGAATGGGGATCAACAAGCCGAACGTGCGCTTCGTCGTACACTTCGACATTCCGCGCAATATCGAATCGTACTACCAGGAAACTGGCCGCGCCGGGCGTGATGGACTGCCTGCAGAAGCCATGCTGTTTTACGATCCGGCCGACATGGCGTGGCTGCGCCGTTGTCTGGAAGAGAAACCGCAGGGCCAACTGCAGGATATCGAACGCCACAAGCTCAACGCGATGGGCGCGTTTGCCGAAGCGCAAACCTGCCGCCGTCTGGTGCTGCTCAACTACTTTGGCGAGGGGCGTCAGGAGCCGTGCGGCAACTGCGATATCTGTCTTGACCCACCAAAGCAATACGATGGCCTGATGGATGCGCGCAAAGCGCTCTCGACCATCTATCGTGTGAACCAGCGCTTCGGCATGGGCTACGTGGTGGAAGTGTTGCGTGGGGCGAATAACCAGCGTATCCGCGACATGGGACACGATAAGCTGCCCGTCTACGGTATCGGCAAAGACCAGAGCCACGAGCACTGGGTGAGCATCATCCGTCAGCTGATTCACCTGGGCTTTGCCACGCAAAACATTGCCCAACACTCCGCGCTTCAGCTTACCGAAGCGGCACGTCCGGTGCTCCGCGGGGATATCGAACTGAAGCTCGCGGTTCCGCGCGTTGTCGCCCTGAAGCCGCGGGTGATGCAAAAATCGTACGGCGGCAATTATGATCGCAAGCTGTTTGCCAAACTGCGCAAGCTGCGTAAAGCCATTGCTGATGAAGAGAACATTCCGCCCTACGTGGTCTTCAACGACGCGACGCTTATCGAGATGGCAGAGCAGACGCCGCTCAGCGCCAGCGAAATGCTCAGCGTCAACGGTGTTGGCACGCGCAAGCTGGAGCGCTTTGGCAAAGAGTTTATGGCGCTTATCCGCGCTCATGTCGACGGTGACGATGAGGAGTAGTCAGCCAGCCTAAAAAATGTCAGGATGGTGACTCACTTAATTATTTCCCTGCGAGTTAATTATGTTAATGCTATTTCTTACCGTGGCGTTAGTGCACATCGTTGCGCTCATGAGCCCGGGCCCTGACTTTTTCTTCGTGTCACAAACCGCCGTCAGCCGCTCCCGCAAAGAAGCGATGATGGGGGTGCTGGGTATCACCATGGGCGTTATGGTCTGGGCGGCCGTGGCGCTGCTTGGTCTGAACCTGATTCTGGCGAAGATGGCCTGGTTGCACAACATCATCATGGTTGGCGGGGGGCTTTACCTTTGCTGGATGGGCTACCAGATGCTGCGCGGGGCGTTGAAGAAAGAAGAGAAAAAGCCGGAAGAGCCGAAAGTTGAGCTGGCAACGGGCGGCCGGAGTTTTATTAAAGGGCTGCTCACCAACCTGGCGAACCCAAAAGCGATTATCTATTTCGGCTCCGTGTTCTCCCTGTTTGTGGGTGACAACGTGGGTGCGGGTGCGCGTTGGGGCATCTTCCTGCTGATCGTGGTGGAAACTTTTGCGTGGTTTACCGTGGTTGCCAGCCTGTTTGCCTTACCGGCGATGCGCCGCGGTTACCAGCGTATTGCGAAGTGGATTGACGGCTTCGCCGGCGCGTTGTTCGCCGGCTTTGGCATTCATCTCATTATTTCTCGCTAAGCATGACGCGCTGACGCAAGCAGCGCGCCTACCAGCATAAACAGCGAACCAAAGACTTTGTTCAGGGCCTTCATCTGCTTAGGCCCTTTAATCCACACCGCAATCCGCTGCGCCAGCGTCGCGTAACCAATCATCACGATGATATCGACAACAATGGTGGTCGCACCCAGCACCACGTACTGCATAACCTGTGGCTGATGCGGGACGATAAACTGCGGGAACAGCGCGGCAAGGAAAACAATACTTTTCGGGTTGGTCAGGTTCACAAACACCGCGCGTTTAAACAGGCGTCCGCGTGTTTGCGTCTGGGCGAGCGTATTAAGATCAATTGAGCCTGCCGCACGCCACTGCTGAATACCGAGCCAAATCAGGTACGCGGCACCGGCCCATTTCAGCACGTCAAAGGCCAGTACCGAGCGGGAGAACAGCGTACCCAGACCAATGCCCACCAGCACGATATGAATGCCCAGACCGGTCTGCAAACCGGCAATGGACGCCGCGGCACCGCGATAGCCGTGGTTGATGGAGGTGGTCATGGTGTTAATGGCGCCTGAACCTGGGGAAAGGCTAAGGATGATGGATGTCAGCAGATAAGCGAACCACCACTCGAAGGTCATTTGAAACTCCCGAATTGTCTGTTTTTATGCCACAATACGCTATTGTTACGTCATTTTGTGACCGGTGACGAAAAAACGATATTCCTTGGCTTACGGGGGTGGAAACCCGATGTTTCAGCAGAAAAAGGACTGGGAAACACGAGAAAACGCATTTGCTGCTTTCTCTATGGGGCCGCTGACCGATTTCTGGCGTCAGCGTGAGGAAGATGAGTTTACGGGTGTTGGCGATGTTCCGGTACGCTTTGTGCGTTTCCATGATGAGAAAAACGATCGGGTGATCGTGGTCTGTCCGGGACGTATCGAGAGCTACATCAAATACGCTGAACTGGCCTATGACCTGTTCCATCTGGGCTTCGATGTGTTGATTATCGACCATCGCGGGCAGGGGCTTTCTGGCCGCTTATTGTCGGACACGCATCGCGGTCATGTGGATAACTTCAGCGATTATGTCGACGATCTTGCCGCCTTCTGGCAGCAGGAAGTTCAGCCGGGCCCGTGGCGTAAGCGCTATATTCTGGCGCACTCTATGGGTGGGGCGATTTCGACGCTGTTTTTACAGCGCTATGACCACCAGTGTGATGCCATTGCGCTTACCGCGCCGATGTATGGCATCGTCATGCGTTTTCCGGACTGGATGGTGCGCCATATTCTCGACTGGGCTGAGGGCCATCAGCGCATTCGTGAAGGGTATGCCATCGGGACAGGGCGCTGGCGCGCGCTGCCGTTTGCCCTCAACGTATTGACCCATAGCCGGCAGCGTTATCGCCGTAACCTGCGTTTTTATGCCGATGAACCGCGCCTGCGCGTCGGTGGTCCGACATATCACTGGGTGCGGGAAGGGATCCTTGCCGGTGAACAGGTGCTTGCTGGTGTTGGTAAAGATGATACGCCGACACTTCTGATTCAGGCTGAAGAAGAGCGTGTGGTGGATAACCGCATGCATGACCGCTTTTGTGAACTCCGCGCTGCCGCCGGTCACCCTTGCGAAGGGGGTAAACCGCTGGTCATCAACGGCGCGTACCATGAGATCCTTTTTGAAAAGGACGCTATGCGCTCAGTCGCGCTAAACGCCATTGTTGAATTTTTCGACAGGCATAATTGATTGTTGTTTTACCACCAGAGGTTGAAATCCCTATGTACCAGGTTGTTGCATCTGATTTAGATGGCACGCTGCTTTCGCCCGACCATACCCTGTCGCCTTACGCGAAAGAGACCTTAAAGCTTCTGACCGCCCGCGGAGTGAACTTCGTGTTTGCCACCGGCCGCCACCACGTGGACGTGGGGCAGATCCGCGATAATCTTGAGATCAAATCGTACATGATCACCTCCAACGGCGCGCGCGTGCACGATACCGATGGCAACCTGATCTTTACGCATAACCTGGATCGCGACATTGCCGCCGATCTGTTCGGCGTAGTGCATAACAACCCGGACATTATCACTAACGTTTATCGCGATGACGACTGGTTCATGAATCGCCATCGCCCGGATGAAATGCGTTTCTTCAAGGAAGCGGTATTTAACTATTCCCTGTACGAGCCAGGCCTGCTGGAGCCGGAAGGGATCAGCAAGGTGTTCTTTACCTGCGAAAGCCACGAAGCGTTGCTGCCGCTGGAACAGGCGATTAATGCGCGTTGGGGTGACCGCGTCAACGTGAGTTTCTCGACCCTGACCTGTCTGGAAGTTATGGCCGGGGGAGTTTCCAAAGGGCACGCGCTGGAAGCCGTGGCAAAACGTCTGGGCTTCGAACTGAAAGACTGTATCGCCTTCGGTGATGGCATGAACGACGCCGAGATGCTCTCTATGGCGGGCAAAGGCTGCATTATGCAGAATGCACACCAGCGTCTGAAAGACCTGCACCCGGAACTGGAAGTGATTGGGTCTAACGCTGACAACGCGGTACCAAAATACCTGCGCAAACTGTTCCTTGAATAATCTTCATTTGATTGTTTATTGCTCAGTTGTCAACTAAAGAGTTCGCTACAATGCCTGTCCTTCTTTCTGAGAGACAAGCATTGTGGCGCTACTCATTATTACCACTATCCTGTGGGCCTTCTCTTTTAGCCTGATTGGCGAGTACCTCGCCGGGCACGTCGACAGCTACTTCTCGGTGCTGATGCGCGTGGGGCTGGCGGCGCTGGTATTCCTGCCCTTCCTGCGTACACGCGGGCAATCGCTGAAGACCATTTTGCTGTACATGCTGGTGGGGGCGATGCAGCTCGGCATCATGTACCTGTTCAGCTTCCGGGCTTACGTCTACCTGTCTGTCTCTGAATTTCTGCTTTTCACCGTGCTTACGCCGCTCTATATCACGCTGATTTACGATCTGCTCAGCAAACGTCGTTTGCGCTGGGGATATCTGTTGAGCGCGGCGCTGGCGGTGATCGGGGCGGCGATTATTCGCTACGACAAAGTGAGCGACCACTTCTGGACCGGGCTGATGTTCGTGCAGCTGGCGAACCTCAGCTTTGCCATCGGTATGGTCGGGTACAAGCGCCTGATGGAAACCCGCCCGATGCCACAGCATAACGCGTTCGCCTGGTTCTATATGGGGGCAGCTATCGTCGCGGTGGCGGCATGGTTTATGCTCGGCAACCCGCAAAAGCTCCCGACGACAACCCTGCAGTGGGGCGTTCTGGTCTGGCTGGGCGTGGTGGCATCGGGGCTGGGGTACTTCATGTGGAACTACGGCGCTACGCAGGTAGACGCCGGTACGCTGGGGATCATGAACAACGTGCATGTGCCTGCAGGGCTGCTGGTGAACCTTGCCATCTGGCAGCAGCAGCCTCACTGGCCGAGCTTCCTTATTGGGGGAGCAGTGATTCTGGCTTCGCTGTGGGTCCATCGCCGTTGGGTCGCTCCGCGCTCCGCACAAACGGAAGATGATCGCACGCGTGGTTCCGCGCAGAGCGAATAAACGCTTCCGTAATCGGCTGACGCTGCTCGCCATCGCGCACGGCGGCGTACAGCCGGCTCCATAGTCCCTCACCCAGGGTTTTAGTGACAACCAGACCCTGGCGTTCAAAACTCTCCACAACCCAGTGTGGCAGCGCCGCGATGCCCATTCTGGCGGCAACCATCTGAATTAACAGCAGGGTGTTATCCACGCTTTTGAGCTGCGGGCTAATGCCGGCCGGCTGCAGGAAGTGACGCCAGATATCCAGCCGACTGCGCTGTACCGGGTAAATCAGCAGCGTTTCACTGGCTAAATCTTCCGGGGTGATACGCGTTTTACTGGCCAGCGGATGATCCGGAGCCAGCACCAGACGTACCTCATAATCAAACATTGGTGAATAGTGCAGGCCGCTGCGGGGCAGAATGTCTGAGGTCATCACCAGATCCAGTTCGCCCTGCTGGAGCGACGGCTGCGGGTCGAACGTCACGCCGGATTTGAAATCCATCTCCACCTGCGGCCACCTCTGGCGGAAGTTCTCAAGCGCGGGTGTCAGCCATTGAATACAGCTGTGACACTCAATGGCGATACGCAGTCTGGTTTGCTGCGGCTCGTTACAGGACTGCAGCGCGCTGGCTATTTGCGGCAGCACCTGATTAGCCAGCTGCAGCAGGATCTCGCCCTGAGGCGTAAAGCGTAGCGGCTGGCTCTTACGCACAAAAAGACGAAAGCCGAGGCGTTGTTCCAGATCGCTGAACTGGTGAGAAAGGGCGGACTGGGTCTGGTGCAGCGTGGCTGCCGCCGCCGCGAGAGAACCGCAATTTCGCAACGCTTGTAGCGTTTTCAGGTGTTTAATCTCGATCATGAAAGTCCTTCACTTCGCCATGAACATTTTGCGCTTGAGGAATATACAGTAACTGCCAATTATGGATGTGTAAACATCTGGATGGCTAAATACGAAAAATTCACAGGGGACACACCATGACAATTCGCAATCACACTCTCGGTTTTCCTCGCGTTGGCCTTCGCCGCGAGCTGAAAAAAGCGCAGGAAAGTTACTGGGCAGGTACCTCTGGCCGTGAAGAATTGCTGGCAGTGGGCCGCGAACTGCGTGCGCGCCACTGGGAACAGCAAAAGCAGGCGGGCATTGACCTGCTGCCCGTGGGCGATTTCGCCTGGTACGACCATGTTCTGACCACCAGCCTGCTGCTTGGCAACGTGCCGGCTCGTCATCAGAACAAAGATGGATCGGTAGATATCGACACCCTGTTCCGCATTGGCCGTGGCCGTGCGCCAACAGGAGAGCCTGCGGCAGCGGCGGAAATGACCAAGTGGTTCAACACCAACTATCACTATATGGTGCCGGAATTTGTGAAAGGCCAGCAGTTCAAACTGAGCTGGACCCAGTTGCTCGACGAAGTCGATGAAGCGCTGGCGCTGGGCCACCAGGTGAAACCGGTATTGCTGGGGCCGGTAACGTATTTGTGGCTGGGTAAAGTGAAAGGCGAGCAGTTTGACCGTCTCAGCCTGCTGAACGATATTCTGCCGGTCTACAAACAGGTGCTGATTGAACTGGGTAAACGCGGAATTCAGTGGGTGCAAATTGATGAGCCTGCACTGGTGCTGGAGCTGCCGCAGGCGTGGCTGAAAGCGTTTAAACCCGCTTACGATGCCCTTACTGGTCAGGTGAAGCTATTGCTGACCACCTATTTTGAAGGCGTGACGCCGAACCTGAGTACCATTACTGCGCTGCCGGTGCAGGGTCTTCATGTTGACCTGGTCCACGGCAAAGATGACGTGGCCGAACTGCACAAACGTCTGCCTGAAGAGTGGTTGCTTTCGGCCGGACTGGTGAATGGCCGTAACGTCTGGCGCGCCGATCTGAGCGAGAAATATGCACAGATTAAAGATCTCGTCGGCAAACGTGAGCTGTGGGTGGCCTCCTCCTGCTCTCTGCTGCACAGCCCAATCGATCTGAGTGTGGAAACCCGCCTTGATCCCGAGGTGAAGAGCTGGTTTGCCTTTGCGCTGCAAAAATGTGAAGAGCTGGCGCTGCTGCGTGATGCGTTAAATAGCGGTGACACCACGGCCATTACCGACTGGAGCGCCCCCATTCAGGCGCGTCGTCATTCGGCACGCGTCCACAACCCGGCGGTCGAAAAACGTCTGGCGGCCATTACCGCGCAGGACAGCCAGCGTCAGAGCCCCTATGAGGTGCGTGCCGAAGCCCAGCGTGCCCGCTTCAACCTGCCAGCGTGGCCAACCACCACCATCGGCTCCTTCCCGCAGACGACGGAGATCCGCGGCCTGCGTCTGGATTTCAAAAAAGGCAACCTCGATGCGAATCACTACCGCACCGGTATCGCTGAGCACATCAGACAGGCGATTGTTGAGCAGGAACGTTTAGGTCTGGACGTGCTGGTACACGGTGAAGCCGAGCGTAACGATATGGTGGAATACTTCGGCGAACATCTGGACGGTTTCGTCTTTACGCAGAACGGTTGGGTGCAGAGCTATGGTTCCCGCTGTGTGAAGCCACCGGTGGTGATTGGTGACGTCAGCCGCCCGCAAGCGATCACCGTAGAGTGGGCAAAATTCGCCCAGTCCCTGACCGACAAACCGGTGAAAGGGATGCTGACCGGCCCGGTGACGATCCTCTGCTGGTCCTTCCCGCGTGAAGATGTGACCCGTGAAACCATCGCCAAACAGATTGCGCTCGCGCTGCGTGATGAAGTGGCCGATCTGGAAGCGGCGGGTATCGGCATCATCCAGATTGATGAACCGGCGCTACGCGAAGGTTTGCCGCTGCGTCGCAGTGACTGGGATGCTTATCTGAAGTGGGGTGTGGAGGCTTTCCGCCTCAACGCCGCGGTCGCGAAAGACGACACGCAGATCCACACCCACATGTGTTACTGCGAATTTAACGACATTATGGATTCGATTGCCGCGCTGGATGCCGACGTGATCACCATCGAAACGTCGCGTTCAGACATGGAACTGCTGGAGTCCTTCGAAGAGTTCGAGTATCCAAACGAAATTGGGCCGGGTGTCTACGACATCCACTCCCCGAACGTACCGAGCGTGGAGTGGATTGAGAGCCTGCTGAAAAAAGCCGCCCAGCGGATCCCGGCTGAGCGCCTGTGGGTCAACCCGGACTGCGGACTGAAAACCCGCGGCTGGCCGGAGACCCGCGCGGCACTCGCGAACATGGTCAGGGCGGCGCAGAATTTGCGTCAGGCCTGATAAATCCGAAGCCCGGCAAGGCGTAGCCGCGACCGGGCTTTTGTTTTACGCTTTTTTCCCGCCGTACTGGCTGAACCATGCCAGCATCCGCTGCCAGCCATCTTTAGCCGATTCCGCGTGATAGCTCGGACGATAGTCGGCATTAAAGGCGTGGCCGGCATCCGGGTAAACGATGATTTCAGCTTTTGCATTGGCTGCACGGAGCGCATGGCGCATGGTCTCTACCGTATCAAGCGGGATCCCGGTGTCCTGGCCGCCATACAGCCCTAAGACTGGGGCATTTAACTCGGTGGCGATATCAACGGGATGCTTCGGCGAGTTCAGCGTTTTCTCCCCCACCAGTTTGCCGTACCAGGCAACGGCGGCTTTAAGCTGCGGATTATGTGCGGCATACAACCAGCTGATACGTCCTCCCCAGCAGAAACCCGTCACCATCAGACGATGTGCGTCGCCGCCATTGCGCGCAGCCCAACTGGCCACGTGGTCCAGATCGGCCAGTACCTGTGCATCCGGCACTTTGCTGACCAGGTTGCTGAACAGCGTCGGTATATCACTGTAGTCGTTCGGATCGCCCTGACGGAAATAGAGCTCTGGCGCAACGGCCAGATAACCTTCCAGCGCCAGACGGCGGCAAAGGTCGCGAATATGTTCGTGAACGCCGAAAATTTCCTGAACCACAATCACGATGGGCAGCGGGCCGTCGGCCGATTTTGGCCGCGCGTGGTAAGCAGGCATATTCTCCCCCTGCGAGGGGATGGAGGTCTCACCTGCCGTAATGGCCTCTTCAGGTGTTGAGACGATGGTTGATGCATGAGGGGCCGCTGCAGGTGCAAAACCGGTTTTTTCAGTCATGGCATTCTCCGTACCAATGAGTTAGCGCAAAGGTAAATATAGTCACCAGGTTAACAATTCACAGTGCCTGAAACGGTCTATCTTTTGTGCAGCACCTGACGATATAACTTGTTAATGTGATGTGAATCACTATTTCATGGAAATTTACTGCAATCATTTTCATTCATGG
Organism: Enterobacter sp. MEB024; assembly: GCF_030209635.1. Classification (NCBI taxonomy): domain Bacteria; kingdom Pseudomonadati; phylum Pseudomonadota; class Gammaproteobacteria; order Enterobacterales; family Enterobacteriaceae; genus Enterobacter; species Enterobacter sp. MEB024. The sequence continues at coordinate 62,243 of NZ_JARVRQ010000014.1, forward strand.
TGAGATGTGTCACGTAATTCAGCTTACTGCTTCTGTAAAGTACCTTTTTACTTCTTCTGACTAACCGACCCACAGAGGAGTCACCTATGTCTAAGTCTGATGTTTTTCATCTCGGCCTCACTAAAAACGATTTACAAGGGGCTACGCTGGCTATCGTCCCGGGCGATCCTGAGCGTGTGGAAAAGATCGCCGCGCTGATGGATAAGCCGGTTAAGCTTGCTGCCCATCGTGAATTCACCACCTGGCGCGCTGAGCTGGATGGCAAAGCGGTGATCGTCTGTTCTACCGGTATCGGTGGCCCGTCCACCTCAATTGCTGTTGAAGAGCTGGCGCAGCTGGGCATTCGTACTTTCCTGCGTATCGGGACTACCGGTGCCATTCAGCCGCATATCAACGTTGGCGACGTGCTGGTGACAACCGCTTCCGTGCGTCTGGACGGCGCGAGTCTGCACTTTGCCCCTATGGAATTCCCGGCGGTGGCGGATTTCGAATGCACCACCGCACTGGTTGAAGCCGCGAAATCCGTTGGCGCAACCACCCACGTAGGCGTGACCGCCTCTTCTGATACCTTCTACCCAGGCCAGGAGCGTTATGACACCTTCTCCGGCCGCGTGGTAAGCCGTTTCAAAGGTTCTATGGAAGAGTGGCAGTCTATGGGCGTAATGAACTACGAAATGGAATCTGCAACCTTGCTGACCATGTGCGCAAGCCAGGGTCTGCGTGCCGGTATGGTGGCGGGCGTTATCGTCAACCGTACCCAGCAGGAGATCCCGAACGCGGAAACCATGAAGCAGACCGAAAGTCATGCGGTGAAAATCGTGGTTGAAGCAGCGCGTCGCCTGATCTAATCCCTTCTTATACGAAAAAAGGCCGACCCGTTCGGCCTTTTTTTTGCGTAGCGCCTCGCAGGAAAACCCTTTCAAACTGGACGTTTATACAGCACAATTCTATTTTGTGCAGGTAATACGTTGATGCAGGGGGCATTGTGGATATCTCAATCCTGATTTATGCAGTGATTGCGCTGGTGGGCGTGGGGGCAGGCTGGCTGATTTCCAGCTACCAGCACGCGCAACAAAAGGCCGATCAGCTGGCCGAGCGCGAAGAGATAGTCGCCGATTTAAGCGCAGCAAAACAGCAGGTTGCGCTGAGCGAACACTGGCGTGACGAATGCGAACTGCTCAACAACGAGCTGCGCAATCTTCGCGATATCAACACCTCGCTGGAGGCCGATCTCCGCGAAGTGACTACCCGCCTCGAATCCACCCAGTTGCATGCGGAAGATAAAATCCGCCAGATGATGAACAGCGAGCAACGCCTCAGCGAGCAGTTCGAGAACCTCGCGAACCGCATTTTTGAACACAGCAACCGCCGCGTAGACGAACAAAACCGCCAAAGCCTGAATAGCCTGCTAACGCCCCTGCGTGAACAGCTGGACGGCTTTCGCCGTCAGGTACAGGACAGCTTTGGGCAGGAGGCTCGCGAGCGGCACACGCTGGCGCATGAAATTCGCAATCTTCAGCAGCTGAATGCGCAAATGGCGCAGGAAGCGGTCAACCTGACCCGTGCGCTGAAGGGCGATAACAAAACCCAGGGCAACTGGGGGGAAGTGGTGCTGACCCGCGTGCTGGAGGCCTCTGGCCTGCGGGAAGGGTATGAATACGAAACGCAGGTGAGTATCGAGAACGATGCCCGCTCGCGTATGCAGCCTGATGTGATTGTGCGGCTCCCGCAGGGCAAAGATGTGGTGATAGACGCCAAAATGACGCTGGTGGCTTATGAGCGCTATTTCAATGCGGAAGATGACTACACACGCGAGTCGGCGCTGCAGGAGCACATCGCCTCCGTGCGTAACCACATTCGTCTGCTGGGCAGAAAAGACTACCAGCAGTTACCCGGCCTGCGCTCGCTGGATTACGTCCTGATGTTTATTCCGGTTGAACCCGCGTTCTTGCTGGCGCTCGACAGACAGCCTGAACTGATTACCGAAGCCCTAAAAAATAACATTATGCTGGTGAGCCCCACCACGCTGCTGGTGGCATTGCGCACTATTGCCAACCTGTGGCGCTATGAACATCAGAGCCGTAATGCGCAGCAGATTGCCGATCGCGCCAGCAAGCTTTACGACAAAATGCGCCTTTTTGTGGATGATATGTCCTCGGTCGGGCAAAGCCTTGACCGCGCCCAGGATAACTATCGCCAGGCGATGAAAAAACTCTCTTCCGGGCGTGGCAACTTACTGGCGCAGGCCGAAGCGTTTCGTTCCCTGGGTGTGGAGGTGAAGCGCGAGATTAATCCGGAATTAGTTGAGCAGGCCACCGCCCAGGATGAAGAGTTTCGCCTGCGCGAAGGTGCTGGCGAACAAAAGACAAACAGTGAAGACAATACGTTAGCGACAGATTTAACGTCAGACGAGCGTCCGGCACGTTTCTTTCGCGAAGGTTGAAACGTAGGGCAAACGCGCCCAATCTGTTACACTTCACGAACATTTTACTGATAAGCAGGCTCTGAGATGGTTGACGATTCACAAGACACGACGCACTTTGGCTTTCAGACTGTCGCCAAAGCGCAGAAAGCTGATATGGTGGCCCACGTATTTCATTCCGTGGCGGCGAAGTACGATGTGATGAATGACTTGATGTCGTTCGGCATTCATCGCTTGTGGAAGCGCTTCACCATCGACTGTAGCGGTGTGCGTCGTGGACAAACGGTACTGGATTTAGCCGGCGGTACAGGCGATTTGACAGCAAAATTCTCCCGTCTGGTGGGCGAAACCGGTCGCGTTGTTCTGGCAGATATTAACGACTCAATGCTCAAAATGGGACGTGAGAAGCTGCGTAACATCGGCGTGGTAGGTAATGTCGAGTATGTGCAGGCGAACGCCGAAGCGCTGCCTTTCCCGGATAATACCTTTGACTGCATCACTATCTCCTTCGGCCTGCGTAACGTCACCGATAAAGAAAAAGCGCTGCGCTCCATGTACCGCGTGCTAAAGCCGGGTGGACGCCTGCTGGTGCTCGAATTCTCCAAACCGATTCTTGAGCCGTTAAGCAAAGCTTACGACGCATACTCATTCCATGTACTGCCGCGCATTGGTGAGCTGGTGGCAAACGACGCGGAAAGCTACCGGTACCTGGCGGAATCTATCCGTATGCACCCGGATCAGGACACCTTAAAGGCCATGATGCAGGATGCGGAATTCGAGAACGTTGAGTATTTCAACATGACGGCAGGTGTCGTCGCGCTGCATCGCGGTTATAAGTTCTGAGTGGAGGTTTCCCGTGCCCTTTAAACCCTTAGTCACCGCAGGCATCGAGAATGTCCTGAATGCCTTTCTTTACCGCGCACCGGCGCTAAAAGCCGCACGTCAGCGGCTTAACGGCAAGGTGCTGCGTGTTGTTCTGAAAGAGTTCTCGACGCCGCTTGTGCTGGTTTTCAGTGAACGCCAGCTTGACGTTCTGGGTGAGTGGGAAGGTGAAGCCGACTGCTCCGTGATTACGCACTTGAGCGTGCTGCCAAAATTACGTGACCGTCAGCAGCTTACGACGCTTATCCGCAGCGGTGAGCTGGAAGTGGAAGGCGACATTCAGGTCGTACAGAATTTCGTTGCGCTCAGCGATCTGGCCGAGTTTGACCCGGCAGAGCTGCTTGCGCCTTTCATTGGCGACATTGCTGCCGAAGGGATCGGTAAAGCCATTCATGGCGGTACGGCTTTCCTTCGCAAGAGTCTGCAACGGCAGCAACGCTATGCGGCGGAAGTGCTGACTGAAGAGTGGCGTATGGCCCCTGGCGCGCTTGAAGTTGCATGGTTTGCGGAAGAGACCGCAGCGGTTGAACGCGCGGTGGATGCCTTAACCAAACGGCTGGAAAAACTGGAGGGCAAATGACGCCTGGTGAAATTCGGCGCCTCTATTTTATCGTCCACACCTTTTTGAGTTACGGGCTCGACGAGCTTATCCCCAAAATGCGTATCACGCTGCTGCTTCGCATCTGGCGGCGGATGTTGTTCTGGATGCCTAATTGTCATAAAGATCAGCCGCTGGGTGAACGTCTTCGCCTGGCGCTCCAGGAGCTGGGCCCGGTATGGATTAAGTTCGGGCAAATGCTCTCGACTCGCCGCGATCTTTTCCCGCCGCAGATTGCCGATGAACTGGCACTGCTGCAGGACCGCGTTGCACCGTTTGACGGTGTGAGGGCGAAAAAACAGATCGAAGAGGCGATGGGCAATATTCCTGTCGAGACCTGGTTTGACGATTTCGAAATAGAACCTCTTGCTTCAGCCTCTATCGCCCAGGTGCATACAGCACGTCTGAAAGAGAACGGCAAAGAGGTGGTTATCAAAGTGATCCGCCCGGACATCCTGCCGGTAATCCGAGCGGACATGAAGCTTATCTATCGGCTTGCACGCTGGGTTCCGCGCCTGCTCCCCGACGGACGCCGTCTGCGCCCAATGGAAGTTGTGCGGGAGTATGAAAAAACGCTCATTGATGAATTAAACCTGCTGCGTGAATCGGCAAATGCCATCCAGCTGCGCCGGAACTTTGAAAACAGCCCGATGCTCTATGTGCCGGAAGTGTATTCGGACTACTGCAGCCAGAACATGATGGTAATGGAGCGGATTTACGGTATTCCGGTCTCGGATGTGGCAGCCCTGGAAAAGCAGGGAACCAACATGAAGCTGCTGGCCGAGCGTGGTGTACAGGTCTTCTTTACCCAGGTATTCCGCGACAGCTTTTTCCACGCGGACATGCACCCGGGGAATATCTTCGTCAGTTATGAGCACCCGGAAGACCCGAAATATATCGGTATTGACTGCGGTATTGTGGGCTCGCTGAACAAAGAAGATAAGCGCTATCTCGCTGAAAACTTCATCGCCTTCTTTAACCGTGATTACCGCAAGGTGGCCGAGCTGCACGTTGATTCTGGCTGGGTTCCGCCGGACACCAACGTCGAAGAGTTTGAGTTTGCTATCCGTACCGTCTGCGAGCCGATTTTTGAAAAGCCGCTGGCAGAAATTTCCTTCGGACACGTATTGCTGAACCTGTTTAACACGGCACGCCGCTTCAACATGGAAGTGCAGCCACAGTTAGTTTTACTTCAGAAAACATTACTTTACGTTGAAGGTGTAGGTCGACAGCTCTATCCTCAGTTAGACTTATGGAAGACTGCGAAACCTTTCCTTGAATCCTGGATTAAGGATCAGGTGGGCATTCCGGCGCTGGTGCGCTCTATTAAAGAGAAAGGCCCGTTCTGGATAGAAAAAATGCCTGATATTCCTGAACTGATTTACGACAGTTTGCGTCAGAGCAAGAACCTTCAGCACAGCATGGATAAAATCGCCCGCGAGCTTCAGTCCAGCCGTGTTCGACAGGGGCAGTCGCGCTATCTCTTTGGCATTGGAGCAACGCTGCTGCTGAGTGGTACGCTGTTGCTGATCACTCGCCCTGACTGGCAGATGATGCCCGCCTGGCTGATGGCTGGCGGTGTTGTGGTCTGGCTCGCCGGCTGGAGAAAAACGCGCTGATTTTGCGTCGCTATCTACGGGTCGCCTACGTATAATGCGACCTGACTCATTAATCATCTATCCCTGAGGTACATGTATGGGTGGTATCAGTATCTGGCAATTGTTGATCATTGCCGTCATCGTCGTGCTGCTGTTTGGCACGAAAAAGCTCGGTTCTATCGGCTCCGATCTGGGCGCGTCTATCAAAGGCTTCAAGAAAGCGATGAGCGATGATGAGAGCAAGCAGGATAAAACCAGCCAGGATGCTGACTTTACTGCTAAATCCATCTCCGACAAGCAGGAAGAGGCGAAAAAAGAAGACGCTAAACGCCACGATAAAGAGCAGGTGTAATTCGTGTTCGACATTGGTTTTAGTGAGCTGCTGCTGGTCTTTGTGATTGGCCTGATAGTGTTAGGACCCCAGCGTCTGCCGGTGGCGGTGAAAACCGTTGTGGGCTGGGTACGCGCGCTGAGATCGCTGGCTTCGACCGTACAAAATGAGCTGGCGCAGGAACTTAAGCTGCAGGAGTTTCAGGAAAGCCTGAAAAAGGTGGAAAAGGCGAGCATGGATAACCTGACGCCTGAACTGAAAGCCTCAATGGATGAACTGCGTGAAGCGGCAGAATCCATGAAGCGCTCCTACAGCGTCAACGATCCTGAAAAGGCGAGCGATGAAGCCAACACCATCCACAACCCGGTGGTGAAGGACAGCGAAGCGAAGCGCGAGGGCGTTACGCCTGCCAGCGCGGAGCATCAGGCTACCGCGCCTGAACAAACGCCGCAGGAATCTGAACCGAAAAAACAGGCGCAGCCGGAAGAACCGGTAGTAAAAGCGGCTGACGTTAAGCCTGCCGCGCCTGTTTCCGAATCATCCCCCTCGTCGAGTGATAAAGCGTAAACATGGCAGTAGATGATACCCAACCGCTGATTACGCACCTCATAGAGCTGCGTAAGCGCCTGTTAAACTGCATTATCGCGGTTTTCCTCATTTTCTTATGCCTGGTCTATTTCGCCAATGATATCTACCAGGTTGTCTCTGCGCCGCTGATCAAGCAGATGCCGCTGGGGGCAACGATGATCGCAACCGACGTTGCATCACCGTTCTTTACCCCTATTAAGCTCACCTTCTGGGTATCGCTGATTGCCTCTGCGCCGGTCATTCTTTATCAGGTGTGGGCGTTTGTGGCGCCAGCGCTATACAAGCATGAACGCAAGCTGGTGATCCCGCTGCTGGTATCCAGCTCGCTGCTGTTCTATATCGGCATGGCGTTCGCCTACTTTGTTGTCTTCCCGCTGGCCTTTGGCTTCCTGACGCATACCGCGCCGGAAGGGGTTCAGGTGTCGACGGATATCGCCAGTTACCTCAGCTTTGTGATGGCGCTGTTTATGGCGTTCGGCGTGGCATTCGAAGTGCCGGTAGCCATTGTGCTGCTTTGCTGGGTAGGGGTGACTACCCCTGATGACCTGCGTAAGAAGCGCCCGTATATCCTGGTCGGCGCGTTTGTGGTTGGTATGCTGCTCACACCACCTGACGTCTTCTCACAAACACTGCTGGCAATACCGATGTATTGTCTGTTTGAAGTCGGCGTATTTTTCTCGCGTTTCTACGTGGGAAAAGGGCGTCGGTCGGATGACGAAGACGATACGTCGGAAAAGACCACTGAAGAGTAAAACCAGCCGCCCGTCAGGGCGGTTGTGCTATGGGGAATCGCATGTTTGATATCGGACTCAACCTGACCAGCTCGCAGTTTGCGAAAGACTGCGATGAGGTCGTCGCGCGTGCTTTTGCCGCCGGGGTGAAAGGGCTGCTCCTGACGGGAACCAACCTGCATGAAAGCGAGCAGGCGCAGCAGCTTGCTCAGCGCTATGATCGCTGCTGGTCAACCGCTGGCGTGCATCCTCATGACAGCAGCCAGTGGACGCCGCAGAGCGCTGAAATCATACACAGGCTGGCGAAAACCCCTGAAGTCGTGGCCATTGGCGAATGTGGTCTCGATTTCAACCGTAACTTTTCCACACCAGCCGAACAGGAAAACGCCTTCACCGCCCAGCTCGCCCTGGCGGCGGAGCTTGGAATGCCTGTGTTTATGCACTGCCGTGACGCGCATGAGCGCTTCCTCGCCTTACTGGAACCCTGGCTCGATAAACTGCCCGGTGCGGTACTGCACTGCTTTACCGGTTCACGGCAGGAGGCGCTGGATTGTCTGGAACGCGGGTTATATCTGGGCATTACCGGCTGGGTTTGCGATGAACGTCGCGGGCTTGAGCTTCGCGAGCTGTTGCCGGTGATCCCGGCGGACCGCTTGCTTGTTGAAACCGACGCACCTTATCTGCTGCCGCGAGATATGCAACCCAAACCGGCTTCTCGACGTAACGAACCGGCCTATCTGGGGCATATTCTTGAGAGCGTAGCGCGCTGGCGCGGAGAAGACCCGCACTGGCTTTGCGCACAGACGGATGACAACGTGCGTCGCTTGTTCGGGATAGACGTTTAAACTTTGCGGAAGTCGGTGTTTTTCACGCTCTGCAATACCTGCTTATTCAGCAGGTTGAGCAGCAGCATGGAGCGTGCTTCACCGTCAGGCTCGGCGAAAATCGCCTGTAAGCCCTCGAAAGCCCCTTCAGTGATGACGACGCTGTCGCCTGCGTAGGGGGTTTCCGGATCGGTGATGCCTTCAGGTTGCTGGTACACCGAAAGCTGATGAATCACCGTTGACGGGACCGTAGCCGGGTGAGCGCCAAAACGCACAAAGTGGCTGACACCGCGTGTGGCGCTGATGGTCGTGGTGTGAATCACTTCCGGGTCGAACTCAACGAACAGATAGTTCGGGAATAATGGCTCACTGACGGTCGTGCGCTTCCCGCGCTGCATTTTTTCAAGCGTGATCACGGGTGTCAGGCAATTTACAGACTGACGTTCAAGATGTTCCTGCGCGCGCTGAAGTTGCCCGCGTTTGCAATACAGTAAATACCAGGCCTGCATAATCACTCTTTCCCTTAGTTCGGGGCGCAAGCATATCAAAACCCTGGCGGGATCGCTAAGTTGATTATAATGGGGGAAAAGGGAACAGAATGCATAAGTTCACGCTAATTTAACAAAATTACAGCATCAAGCAGGCTTACGCCGTATAATGAAGCGCTTACAGAGAGGCCATGACTAACTGCATGAAATACCACGATCTCCGCGACTTCCTGACGCTGCTGGAAAAGCAGGGCGAACTCAAACGCATTACACTTCCTGTTGATCCTTATCTGGAAATGACAGAAATTGCTGACCGCACCCTGCGTGCCGGTGGCCCCGCTTTACTGTTTGAAAACCCAAAAGGGTATTCGATGCCGGTGCTGTGCAACCTGTTTGGTACACCGCGCCGTGTGGCGTTGGGGATGGGACAGGAGGACGTCACGGCGCTGCGCGAAGTGGGTAAACTGCTGGCGTTTCTGAAAGAGCCAGAGCCACCGAAAGGTTTCCGCGATCTGTTCGATAAACTGCCGCAGTTTAAGCAGGTGCTAAACATGCCAACCAAACGTCTGCGCGGCGCACCGTGTCAGCAGAAAGTGCTGGAAGGCGATGCGGTGGATCTGACAAAAATTCCTGTCATGCAATGCTGGCCTGAAGATGCTGCGCCGCTTATCACCTGGGGGCTCACCGTCACGCGTGGTCCGCACAAAGAGCGACAAAATCTGGGTATTTACCGCCAGCAGCTGATTGGCAAGAATAAGCTCATCATGCGCTGGTTGTCACATCGTGGCGGCGCCCTGGATTTCCAGGAGTGGTGTGCTGAACACCCGGGCGAGCGTTTCCCGGTTTCCGTTGCGTTAGGCGCCGATCCGGCCACGATTCTGGGGGCGGTAACGCCAGTGCCGGATACGCTGTCCGAATATGCCTTTGCAGGCCTGCTGCGCGGAACCAAAACCGAAGTCGTGAAGTGTATTTCTAATGACCTTGAAGTTCCTGCCAGCGCGGAGATCGTTCTGGAAGGTTACCTTGAGCAGGGCGAAATGGCACCGGAAGGGCCATACGGTGACCACACCGGCTATTACAACGAAGTTGATAACTTCCCGGTGTTTACCGTCACGCACATCACCCAGCGTGAAGATGCGATTTACCACTCCACCTATACCGGACGTCCACCGGATGAACCGGCGGTACTGGGAGTGGCGCTGAACGAAGTGTTTGTGCCGATCCTGCAAAAGCAGTTCCCGGAAATTGTTGATTTTTACCTGCCGCCGGAAGGGTGTTCGTATCGCCTGGCGGTGGTGACGATGAAGAAGCAATATCCTGGTCACGCTAAACGCGTGATGATGGGCGTATGGTCTTTCCTGCGCCAGTTTATGTATACCAAATTTGTTATTGTCTGCGATGATGATGTTAACGCCCGCGACTGGAATGACGTTATCTGGGCCATTACTACGCGAATGGATCCGGCGCGGGATACGGTGTTAGTCGAAAACACGCCGATAGATTATCTGGATTTTGCCTCGCCGGTCTCCGGCCTTGGCTCAAAAATGGGACTGGATGCCACAAACAAATGGCCCGGCGAAACCGAGCGTGAATGGGGTCGACCGATCAAAAAAGATCCTGCCGTGACCGCGCGCATTGACGCGATCTGGGATGAACTGGCCATAATGAATAACGGTAAACCTGAAACAGGCCGTTAAGCCCTATAGACTTCACGACAGAGAGAGCGAATGACAACCTTAAGCTGTAAAGTGACCTCGGTAGATGCTATCACCGACACCGTATATCGCGTCCGTTTAGTACCTGAAGCGGCATTCTCTTTCCGCGCCGGTCAGTACTTGATGGTCGTGATGGATGAGCGTGATAAGCGTCCCTTCTCTATGGCTTCTACGCCAGCAGAGCAGGAATTTATTGAGCTTCATATTGGTGCGTCTGAGCTTAACCTGTATGCGATGGCCGTCATGGACCGCATTCTGAAAGAACGTGAAATCGTGGTGGATATTCCTCACGGTGATGCCTGGCTGCGTGAAGATGAAGACCGTCCGCTGATCCTGATTGCGGGGGGAACGGGTTTCTCTTATGTGCGCTCTATCCTGCTGACGGCCCTGGCGCGTAACCCGGATCGCGATATCACCATCTACTGGGGCGGCCGCGAAGAGAAACATCTCTACGACCTGTCTGAACTGGAAGCATTAAGCGTCAATCATCCACACCTGCGCATTGAGCCGGTGGTGGAGCAGCCTGAAGAGGGCTGGCGTGGGCGCAGCGGTACGGTACTGACGGCGGTGCTGCAGGATCACGGCACGCTGGCGGGACATGATATCTATATTGCTGGCCGTTTTGAGATGGCGAAAATTGCCCGTGACCTGTTCTGCAACGAACGTGACGCGCGTGAAGACCGTCTCTTCGGCGATGCGTTCGCGTTCATTTAAATAAAAAACCCGCCCCTGACAGGCGGGAAGAACGGCAACTAAACTTTATCTCTTCGCCACTGGCGCCATAACTGCGTTGGCTGCGCGTGCTCACCCGAATCCCTTACTTCCGTAAGCGCATCGGGCGCCGCTCGCGTGCCGCCGTGTTCTGGCGACACTGGCTGTAAGAACCCCTCGAAGAATTACACTCGCTCAAATACCGTCGCGATACCCTGACCCAGCCCGATACACATCGTCGCCAGACCAAACTGAGCGTCTTTGCGTTCCATCAGGTTAATCAGCGTGGTGCTGATGCGTGCCCCGGAACAACCCAGCGGGTGACCGAGGGCGATCGCGCCGCCATTGAGGTTAATCTTGTCGTCTATCTGATCCATCAGGCCCAGATCTTTGATGCACGGCAGGATCTGCGCGGCAAAGGCTTCGTTCATCTCAAACAGATCGATATCACTGGTGGTTAAGCCTGCTTTTTTCAGCGCCAGCTTCGAGGCCGGCACCGGACCGTAACCCATAATGGACGGATCGCAACCCACCACCGCCATCGAACGCACCCGGGCGCGAGGCGTCAGGCCTAACTCGCGGGCACGGCTTTCACTCATCACCAGCATCGCGGCGGCCCCGTCAGATAGGGCAGACGAGGTGCCTGCCGTTACCGTACCGGTGACCGGGTCAAACGCCGGGCGCAGCGTAGAAAGGGTTTCTACAGTGGTTTCCGGGCGAATCACTTCATCGTAGCTGAACTGCTTCAAAACGCCGTCAGCATCGTGACCACCGGTTGGGATGATCTCATGCTTAAACGCGCCGGACTGCGTTGCGGCCCAGGCGCGTGCGTGGGAGCGCGCGGCAAAGGTATCCTGCATTTCGCGGCTGATGCCGTGGAGGCGGGAAAGCATCTCAGCGGTCAGGCCCATCATTCCCGCCGCTTTCGCCACGTTACGGCTCATACCCGGGTGGAAATCAACCCCGTGGCTCATCGGCACGTGGCCCATGTGCTCCACGCCGCCGACCAGACAGGCCTGTGCATCACCGGTCATGATCATGCGTGCCGCGTCGTGCAGCGCCTGCATTGACGAACCACACAGACGGTTAACGGTCACCGCCGGAACTGAATGCGGGATCTCCGCCAGCAGCGAAGCGTTACGGGCGATGTTAAAGCCCTGTTCGAGGGTTTGCTGTACACAGCCCCAGTAAATATCGTCGAGCGCTGCGGGGTCCAGTGCCGGGTTACGCGCCAGCAGGCTACGCATCAGGTGCGCGGAGAGGTCTTCCGCGCGCACATTACGGAATGCACCGCCTTTTGAACGGCCCATCGGGGTGCGAATCGCATCAACAATGACAACCTTTTCCATTGTGACTCCTTAAGCCGTTTTCAGCTCGCCAACCGGACGGGCTGGCTCAACTGCTGGGTAATAGGGTTCGTTATGGCGCGCTTTGTTACGCAGACCTTCCGGCACGTCATACAGCGGGCCGAGGTGCTGGTACTGCTGAGCCATATCGAGATAACGGGCGCTGCCGAGCGTATCCAGCCAGCGGAACGCGCCGCCGTGGAAGGGAGGGAAGCCGAGGCCGTACACCAGTGCCATATCCGCTTCTGCCGGACTGGCGATAATGCCTTCTTCCAGGCAACGCACCACTTCGTTGATCATTGGAATCATCATTCGGGCGATGATTTCATCGTCGGTGAAGTCACGTTTCGGCTGGCTGACGTCGGCCAGCAGGCCATCCACCGCCGCGTCTTCTTCTTTCTTCGGTTTACCTTTGCTGTCTTCTTTATAGCGCCAGAAGCCCAGGCCGTTTTTCTGACCAAAGCGGCTGGCGTCAAACAGGGCGTCAATGGCGTCGCGGTAATCTTTCTGCATGCGCTGCGGGAAGCCTGCCGCCATCACCGCCTGGGCGTGGTGTGCGGTGTCAATGCCGACCACATCCAGCAGATACGCCGGACCCATCGGCCAGCCGAACTGTTTTTCCATCACTTTGTCGACTTTGCGGAAATCCGCACCGTCGCGCAGGAGCTGGCTGAAACCGGCGAAGTACGGGAACAGCACGCGGTTGACGAAGAAGCCCGGACAATCGTTGACCACGATCGGGGTTTTGCCCATTTTGCTGGCCCATGCCACGACTTTGGCGATCGTTTCGTCAGAGGTTTTTTCCCCACGGATCACTTCGACAAGTGGCATACGGTGCACCGGGTTAAAGAAGTGCATACCGCAGAAGTTTTCCGGGCGCTTCAGAACGCCTGCCAGTTCGCTAATCGGGATGGTGGAGGTGTTTGAGGCCAGTACGGTATCAGGATGAACCTTCTCTTCGGTTTCCGCCAGCACCGCTTTTTTGACTTTCGGGTTCTCAACGACCGCTTCAACGACCACATCCACACGGTCGAAACCGCTATAGTCCAGGGTCGGGTGGATTGTCGAGATCACCCCTGAGAGTTTCAGACCGTCAATTTTGCCGCGTTCCAGCTGTTTATTCAGCAGCTTGGCCGCTTCGGTCATGCCCAGCGTCAGGGATTTCTCGCTGATGTCTTTCATCACCACAGGCACGCCTTTCCAGGCCGACTGATAAGCGATGCCGCCGCCCATAATGCCTGCACCGAGTACCGCCGCCTGTTTTGGCGTCTCAACATTTTTGGTCAGCTGTTTCGCCTTACCTTTCACGAATTGATCGTTCAGGAAGATGCCCACCAGTGCGCGAGCTTCATTAGTGTGCGCCAGCGGAACAAAGCTTTGGTTTTCCAGTTTCAGCGCTTCATCACGGCCAAAGCGGGCCGCGGCTTCAATCGTTTTAACGGCGGTAATGGGCGCGGGGTAGTGTTTGCCTGCCGTCTGCATCACCATCCCTTTGGCGATGGTGAAGCTCATGGCGGCTTCAATTTTGCTGAGTTTCAACGGTTCCAGCTTCGGCTGACGTTTGGCTTTCCAGTCGAGGTCACCATTAATGGCCTGGTGCAGAATGGCGAGGGAGCCTTCAATCAGTTTTTCTGGTTTAACCACACCGTCCACCAGGCCTATTTTCTGCGCCTGTTCCGCCCCGACATCTTTACCGGCGGCGATGATCTCCAGGGCGCTATCGGCACCCAGCATGCGTGGCATACGTACGGAACCGCCAAAGCCTGGCATGATGCCCAGTTTTGTTTCCGGCAGGCCGATGCGCAGGTCTGGCGTGGCCAGACGATAGTCGGTTGCCAGCACGCACTCGCAGCCGCCGCCCAGCGCGTAGCCGTTAACGGCGGAGACTGTCGGAACAGGCAGATCTTCCAGACGATTAAAGACGCTGTTGGCAAAGTGCAGCCACTGGCTCAGCTGTTCTTCCGGGACCTGGAACAGTGAAAGGAATTCGGTGATATCTGCACCGACAATAAAAGCCGCTTTGTTTGAGCGCAGCAGCAGCCCTTTTAATTCAGATTGTTTTTCAAGCACATCCAACGCCTGGCCAAGACTGGCCACCGTCGCGGTATCAAGCTTGTTGACTGAGCCGGGGGCATCGAACACCAGTTCGGCAATGCCATCTTCCAGCCAGTTGAGGTACAGGGTGTCGCCTTTGTAGAGCATGTCAGTCTCCTGAATCCAGCAAGTGGATCTGGTCATACCAGATGAGACGGAGTGTGGGATTTATGTTAATAAAATGCAAATTTCTCATTAAGAAATTGCTGCATTGATCACGGTCGGTGGAAATCACGCAGTCGGAGTCAGGTGTGCTAAGATGCGATGACTTGAGCTCAGAAAAATGAAAGGAAGAAAGATGGACTCACTGGCTTCGCTTTATAAAAATCATATCGTTACCCTACAGGAACGTACCCGTGATGTACTGGCGCGCTTTAAGCTGGATGCGCTGTTAATCCACTCCGGAGAGCTGATTAACACCTTCCTGGATGACCATGCGTATCCGTTTAAGGTCAACCCGCAGTTCAAAGCCTGGGTGCCGGTCACGCAGGTCCCAAATTGCTGGTTGCTGGTGGACGGGGTGAACAAGCCGAAACTGTGGTTCTATCTGCCTGTCGATTACTGGCACAACGTTGAGCCGCTGCCGACCAGCTTCTGGACGGAAGAAGTGGACGTTATCGCTTTACCAAAAGCCGATGGCATTGGCAGCCTCCTGCCAGCCGGGCGCGGCAATATTGCTTATATTGGCCCGGTTCCTGAGCGTGCGCTCGGTCTGGATATTCCGGCGGATAAACTCAATCCGAAAGGGGTTCTGGATTATCTGCACTACTATCGCGCTTATAAGACCGACTACGAACTTTACTGCATGCGTGAAGCGCAAAAAACGGCGGTAAATGGTCACCGTGCTGCGCATGAAGCGTTCCAGTCTGGCATGAGCGAGTTCGATATTAACCAGGCGTATCTGACCGCCACCGGCCACCGTGACACTGATGTCCCTTACAGCAACATCGTCGCGCTGAATGAGCATGCGTCCGTTCTGCACTACACCAGGCTCGATCACCAGGTGCCATCCGAGATGCGCAGCTTCCTGTTGGACGCCGGGGCAGAGTACAACGGCTATGCGGCCGACCTGACCCGCACCTGGGCGGCAAATGCGGATACCGATTTTGCACAGTTGATTAAAGACGTTAACGATGAGCAACTGGCGCTTATTGGCACCATGAAAGCGGGAACCAGCTATGTGGATTACCACATCCAGTTCCATCAGCGCATCGCTAAACTGCTGCGTAAGCACCAGATCGTGAAAGACATGAGCGAAGAGGCGATGGTGGAAAACGATCTGACCGGGCCGTTCATGCCGCACGGTATTGGTCACCCGCTGGGTCTGCAGGTTCATGATGTTGCCGGTTTTATGCAGGACGATACCGGTACGCACCTGGCCGCGCCGTCTAAATATCCTTACCTGCGCTGCACGCGTATTCTTGAGCCGCGTATGGTGCTGACCATCGAGCCGGGTATCTACTTTATCGAATCGCTGTTAGCGCCATGGCGTGAAGGCCCGTTCAGCAAGCACTTCAACTGGGACAAAATTGAAGCGCTGAAACCGTTTGGCGGTATTCGTATCGAAGACAACGTGGTGATCCACGAAAACGGTATTGAGAATATGACGCGAGACCTGAAGCTGGCCTGATGGATAGCTGGCTGATACCGGCTGAACCGGTCACCTTTGTTGAGGAAATTAAGAAGAGCCGATTCATTACGCTGCTGGCACATACCGACGGCGTTGAGGCGGCAAAAGCGTTTGTTGAGTCCGTTCGCGCGCAGCACCCTGACGCACGTCACCATTGCGTGGCGTGGGTGGCAGGGCCGCCGAACGATTCACAACAGCTGGGGTTTTCCGATGACGGTGAACCGGCAGGCACAGCCGGTAAACCCATGCTCTCCCAGTTGATGGGCAGCGGCGTGGGTGAAATCACCGCCGTGGTCGTTCGCTACTACGGCGGTATTTTATTAGGCACGGGTGGACTGGTTAAAGCGTATGGCGGTGGGGTTCAGCAGGCACTGAATATGCTGATTACCACCCGCAAAACGCCGCTCACCGAATATACTTTACTGTGCGATTACGGTCAGTTATCCGGCATTGAGGCATTGCTAAAGCAGTTTAACGGCGTCATCGCGCACAGTGACTATCAGGCAATGGTGCAACTACGCGTGGCGCTTCCGCAGGCGGAACTGGCTGCTTTTTCAGCAAAGCTGGCGGATTTTAGTCGCGGTTCGTTGCAATTGCTGCCGATTGAAGAATAATCCCCACCTCACTTTTTTGAATACCAAAGGAAGCGGCAGAGATGCATTTTCGTGCCATTACCCGAATCGTTGGACTGCTGGTCATACTTTTTTCCGGGACGATGATTCTCCCAGGACTGGTAGCGCTTATCTACCGGGACGGCGCGGGGCGGGCATTTACCCAGACCTTCTTTGTCGCGCTGGCGATTGGCTCTCTGCTGTGGTGGCCAAACCGTCGTCAAAAGGGTGAGCTGAAATCTCGCGAAGGGTTTTTGATTGTTGTTCTGTTCTGGACAGTGCTGGGAAGCGTGGGTGCGCTACCCTTTATCTTCTCTGAACAGCCTAATCTGACCGTCACGGATGCGTTTTTTGAATCGTTCTCGGGTTTAACGACGACCGGGGCGACCACGCTGGTCGGGCTGGATTCCTTACCGCATGCCATTCTCTTTTATCGCCAGATGCTGCAATGGTTCGGGGGGATGGGGATCATCGTCCTGGCCGTGGCCATCCTGCCTATTCTCGGCGTCGGGGGGATGCAGCTTTACCGTGCGGAAATGCCGGGCCCACTGAAAGATAACAAGATGCGCCCGCGCATAGCCGAGACGGCGAAAACCCTGTGGCTTATCTATGTCTTACTGACGGTCGCCTGTGCGTTAGCGTTATGGTTTGCCGGGATGCCTGCATTCGACGCTATCGGGCACAGCTTTGCGACGATCGCCATCGGCGGGTTCTCGACCCACGATGCCAGCGTAGGTTACTTCGACAGCCCCACCATTAACACGATCATTGCCATCTTCCTGCTGATTTCCGGTTGTAACTACGGTCTGCACTTCTCCTTACTCAGCGGGCGTAGCCTGAAGGTGTACTGGCGTGACCCGGAGTTTCGCATGTTCATTGGTGTCCAGCTTACGCTGGTCATCATCTGTACCGTGGTGTTGTGGTTCCACGATGTCTATAACTCCGCGTTGACCACGTTAAATCAGGCGTTCTTCCAGGTGGTGTCGATGGCAACCACCGCCGGTTTTACAACGGACAGTATTGCACGCTGGCCGCTGTTCCTGCCGGTACTGCTGCTGTGTTCTGCGTTCATCGGGGGTTGTGCGGGGTCGACGGGCGGTGGCCTGAAGGTGATTCGTATTCTGCTGTTGTTTAAGCAGGGGAACCGTGAACTTAAACGTCTGGTCCACCCGAACGCGGTTTACAGCATCAAACTGGGTAACCGTGCCCTGCCGGAACGTATTCTTGAAGCGGTGTGGGGGTTCTTCTCGGCCTATGCGCTGGTCTTCATCGTCAGTATGCTGGCGATTATCGCGACGGGGGTGGATGATTTCTCTGCCTTTGCTTCCGTCGTAGCAACGTTGAATAACCTCGGGCCTGGCCTGGGAGTAGTGGCGGATAACTTTGCCAGTATGAACCCGGTCGCGAAATGGATCCTCATCGCCAACATGCTGTTTGGTCGTCTGGAGGTCTTTACGCTGCTGGTGCTGTTCACCCCAACATTCTGGCGCGAGTAAGGAGTCGTCGGTGAAAACACTTATTCTTTTCTCTACGCGGGATGGGCAAACGCGTGAGATTGCCTCATATCTGGCTTCAGAATTAAAAGAGCTGGGGATTTACTCTGATGTGGTGAACCTGAACCGCACGGAGCAGATAGCCTGGCAGGATTACGACCGTGTGGTTATTGGCGCGTCTATTCGTTACGGGCATTTCCATCCGGCGCTGGATCGTTTTGTGAAAAAGCATACGGCAGTGCTCAATAAACTGCCCGGGGCTTTTTACTCGGTCAATCTGGTGGCGCGTAAACCTGAGAAACGTACGCCGCAGACCAACAGCTATACGCGCAAGTTTCTGTTGAGCTCTCCGTGGCAGCCGGACATCAGCGCCGTCTTTGCCGGCGCGCTGCGTTATCCGCGCTATCGCTGGTATGATCGCTTTATGATTCGCCTCATTATGAAGATGACCGGCGGCGAAACC
The DNA here is from genome assembly GCF_030209635.1 of Enterobacter sp. MEB024. Lineage (NCBI taxonomy): Bacteria > Pseudomonadati > Pseudomonadota > Gammaproteobacteria > Enterobacterales > Enterobacteriaceae > Enterobacter > Enterobacter sp. MEB024. Next base: position 80,768 of record NZ_JARVRQ010000014.1, read on the forward strand.
GATACGCGTAAAGAGGTGGTGTATACCGACTGGTTGCAGGTCGCCAGTTTTGCGCGGGAGATCGCACATTTATCAGGCGATTCGCGGCTTAAATAGGCGTTAAGTTTGAAAAGTGAGCGAACGAAAAGTTTTTTGTATTTTGTGCTTGTCACTTCAGAATAACCCCCTATAATGCGCCTCCACTGACACGGAACAACGGCACACACGCCGCCGGGT
>NZ_JARVRQ010000007.1:0-63123 GCF_030209635.1 Enterobacter sp. MEB024
GAACCAGGGAATGCCGGTATCAAAAACCGGTGCCTTACCGCTTGGCGATACCCCATCCGTGCAACGCTTACCTGGGAATGGTGCGGGAGGCGAGACTTGAACTCGCACACCTTGCGGCGCCAGAACCTAAATCTGGTGCGTCTACCAATTTCGCCACTCCCGCAAAAAAGATGGTGGCTACGACGGGATTCGAACCTGTGACCCCATCATTATGAGTGATGTGCTCTAACCAACTGAGCTACGTAGCCATCTTTTTTTCGCGTTACCTTATCGGCGTTGCGGGGCGCATTATGCGTATAGACCCTTGCAGCGTCAACACCTTTTTCAACGAAAATAGCCGGAATGTGACTGTTTGGTTAGGTTGCGAACAGCGTGACCGAATATTCGGCAATTATTGGTTATTTATCGTTTTTGGGGAGTGAAAAAGGGGGCAAAAAAAATCAGGCCCCGCAGGGCCTGATTGGATGCTTTTCGATTACTTATAGGCAGACTGGTGTACGCCTACCGCACGTCCTGATGGATCGTTCATTGACTTGAAAGATTCATCCCATTCAATGGCTTTAGCCGAAGAACAGGCAACGGACGGGCCGCCCGGAACACACTCCGCCGCACTCGGCACCGGGAACAACTCTTCAAAGATTTCACGGTACAGATACGCTTCTTTGGAGCCTGGCGTGTTGTACGGGAAGCGGAAGCTCGCGGTTTCCAGTTGCTGATCGGAAACCTGTTTTGCCGCCACCTCTTTCAGGGTATCGATCCAGCTATACCCGACACCGTCAGAGAACTGCTCTTTCTGACGCCATGCCACGCTCGCCGGCAGGTAGGATTCGAAACATTCACGCAGGATATGTTTCTCCATTTTGCCGTTGCCGCACATTTTGTCCTGCGGGTTGATGCGCATTGCAACGTCGAGGAATTTCTTATCCAGGAAGGGAACACGGGCTTCCACCCCCCAGGCAGACATCGCTTTGTTGGCGCGTGCGCAGTCAAACATATGCAGCGCCTGCAGTTTACGTACTGTCTCTTCATGCAGCTCTTTTGCGTTCGGCGCTTTGTGGAAATAGAGGTAGCCGCCAAACACTTCGTCAGACCCTTCACCGGAGAGCACCATCTTAATGCCCATCGCTTTGATCTTACGCGACATCAGGTACATCGGCGTGGAAGCGCGAATGGTGGTCACATCGTAGGTTTCGATGTGGTAGATAACATCGCGGATCGCATCCAGCCCTTCCTGCACGGTGAAGTGGATCTCATGGTGCACGGTACCGAGATGGTTTGCCACTTCCTGCGCGGCTTTCAGATCCGGTGCGCCTTCCAGGCCCACAGCAAAGGAGTGCAGCTGCGGCCACCAGGCTTCTGAACGTTCCTGATCTTCAACACGACGCGCGGCGAATTTCTTGGTGATCGCGGAGATCACGGACGAGTCCAGCCCGCCGGAGAGCAGTACGCCGTAAGGCACATCTGACATCAGGTGGCTTTTAACAGAATCTTCCAGCGCCTGACGCAGTTCGGCTTTATCAGTCACGTTGTCTTTAACCGCATCATAGTCGAACCAGTCGCGCTGATAGTACTGACGGATCTCGCCGTCTTTACTCCACAGGTAACTTCCTGCCGGGAACTCTTTAATGGTGCGGCAAACCGGTACCAGGGCTTTCATTTCTGAGGCGACATAAAAGTTGCCGTGTTCATCGTGACCCATATACAGCGGGATAATACCAATATGGTCGCGGCCAATCAGATAGGCATCTTTTTCGCTGTCGTACAGGGCGAAGGCAAACATACCCTGCAGATCATCGAGGAATTCCGGGCCTTTCTCCTGATACAGCGCCAGGATCACTTCACAGTCAGAGCCGGTCTGGAAGGCGTAACGGTCGCCGTACTCGGCGCGCAGCGCCTGATGGTTATAGATTTCACCGTTGACAGCCAGCGCGTGTGTTTTTTTCTCGTTATACAGCGGCTGCGCACCGGCGTTGACGTCAACAATGGACAGACGTTCGTGTGCCAGGATGGCTTTATCGCTGGCGTAAACGCCGGACCAGTCCGGGCCGCGATGGCGCATCAGGCGGGACAATTCGAGTGCCTTTTTACGCAGTTCGCCTGCGTCAGTTTTAATATCCAGTACGCCAAAAATTGAACACATAACCTTCTCCGTTAACCCTGTTGCTTTGTAATGTTGCTTGCTTATGAAAATGCCGCAAAGGGGGAGGCCGCGCAAGGGTTTTACGGGATAAAACGGAAATAGTGCAATGCTGATTGCCGAATAGTGAAAAACGAGTACGTCATGAACGCTTTTATTGATGATTATGCAATAAATCGGCTGTTTTGTTAGATGCGGGGTTGTTTATCGGGCGTGAAAATAAAAAACCACGCGCTGAGGCGTGGTTTGGGATCAGATAATATCAATTTCTTCGACGGAGGGATAAATCCAGCTCGGCCGGAAGGGCATGGCGTCAATATCGTCGAGCGTGGAGACACCGGAAAGCACCAGAATGGTTTCCAGGCCCGCCTGGAATCCGGCCAGGATATCGGTGCGCAGGTTGTCGCCGACAATCACCGTTTCTTCAGAGTGGGCCTGCATCTTGTTCAGCGCGGCACGGATGATCCACGGGCTGGGCTTGCCCACGTAGAACGGTTTCCGGCCAGAGATCTTTTCGATACCGGCACACAGCGCGCCGCATGCAGGGTAAAAACCACGGCCGTGGGTATCCGGGTTGGTGGCAATAAAACGCGCACCGTTGGCAACAAAGTAGGAGGCTTTGTGCATCATCTCCCAGTTATAGGAGCGCGTTTCGCCAACGATCACAAAGTCCGGGTTCACATCTGTGATGGTAAACCCTGCCTTATATAACTCGTGGATCAGCGCCCCTTCACCCACCACGTAGGCCTTTTTTCCTTCCTGGCGCTTGAGGAAATCAGCGGTGGCCATGGCAGAGGTATAAAACACGCTGTCCGGCACGTTGACGCCTGCTGTGGCAAAGCGGTTTGCCAGGTCCTGACCGGTCTGAGAAGGGTAGTTCGTGAGAAGAACCAGAGGCATTCCTTTGTCGATGATGCGGTGAAGAAACTCCGCAGCACCTGGTACAGCAACGTTGTCGTGCATCAGCACGCCGTCGATATCACAAATTACATTCTTAATGGTCATGGACATTCCGACATCAAAAAAAGAAGGCGTTACTATAAGACCCGATCAACTTTCCAGCAAATGTTGCAACAGAATACCGTTGAGCATGGCGCGTTTAACCAGCGCAAATGCGCCTATCGCTGAGCGATGGTCAAGCTTAGAACGAACGACGGGAAGGTTCTGGCGGAAGGCTTTCAGCGCCTGAGTGTTAATGCAGCCTTCAATGGCGGGCAGCAGGACCTTCTCGGCCTCCACAATCTCACCGGCGATCACCACTTTTTGCGGGTTAAACAGGTTGATGGCGATGGCGATGGTTTTACCCAGATGGCGACCCACCTGCTCAATAACTTCACAGGCCAGCGCGTCGCCTTTGTTGGCGGCTTTGCAGATAGTCCCTATCTTGCAATCGTCCAGCGTGACGCGGCTCTGGTAACCCTGTTCAAGCAGATGGCGCACCCGCTGTTCAATCGCCGTGTTGGCGGCAATCGTCTCCAGACAGCCAAAGTTTCCGCAGTGGCAGCGTTCGCCAAGCGGCTCTACCTGAATATGACCAATCTCACCGACGTTACCGTTGCGGCCAATAAAAATGCGCCCGTTAGAGATGATGCCTGCCCCTGTCCCGCGGTGTACGCGCACCAGAATCGAATCTTCACAATCCTGGCTCGCACCAAAGTAGTGCTCTGCCAGGGCCAGAGAGCGGATGTCGTGCCCCACGAAACAGGTCACTTTAAAGCGTTTTTCCAGCGCATCTACCAGCCCCCAGTTCTCAACCTTTATATGGGGCATATAACGGATCACGCCGCTTTCGGGGTCTACCAGGCCTGGCAGGATCACCGAGATCGCAATCAGTTCACGGATTTTGCGCTGACAGCTCTCGATAAAGTGTTCAATGGTATTCAGCAGCGCGTGTTCCAGCGTCTCCTGAGTGCGCTCCGGAAGCGGGTAGTGTTCTTCCGCGATGGCTTTGCTGCTCAGATCATAGAGCGTAAGGGTGGTGTCATGACGACCAAGACGGACGCCGATCGCCTGAAAATTGCGGGTTTCGGTAATAATGGAGATGGCGCGGCGGCCTCCGGTGGAGGCCTGCTGATCGACTTCTTTGATCAGTCCGCGCTCAATGAGCTGACGGGTAATTTTTGTCACGCTGGCGGGAGCAAGCTGGCTTTGTTCGGCTATCTGAATGCGCGAGATTGGCCCGTGTTGGTCAATCAGACGATAAACCGCCGCGCTGTTAAGTTGTTTAACGAGATCGACATTACCGATTTGAGCTTGTCCGCCTGGTGTCATACTTTTACTTACTCAGTGACGACCTCGTTACCATTAACGATGGTCTTGATAATTTTATAATCGTGTGTGAATGCCGTCAGGTTTGCAACCATACCTGGTGCAATTCCGCCAAGCTGTTTATCTACGCCCATCGCGCGCGCAGGATAAAGGGTCGCCATACGCAGGACTTCATCAAGCGCAATCCCGCAATGTTCAACCAGGTTACGCACCCCTTCAATCATCGTCAGGGAGGAACCACTCAGCGTACCGTTTTCATCAACACACAGTCCATTGCGGTAGTATATTGTTTTACCGGCAAAAATGAACTGCTCAATATTTGCTCCTGCCGGTGCGGTGGCATCGGTTACCAGACAGAGTTTGTCACCTTTCAGGCGCTTGGCGTTGCGAATGTTGGTGTAATCGACGTGCAAGCCGTCAGCAATAATGCCGCAGTAAACGTCCTGCTCATCGAGAATTGCCCCGACCAGCCCAGGTTCACGACCGGTGATATACGGCATCGCGTTGTACAGGTGCGTCGCAAAGGTAATGCCGGCGCGGAAACCTGCTTTCGCTTCTTTTTGCGTTGCGTTTGAATGGCCCGCTGAAACGACAATCCCGGCGGCGGCCAGTTTGCTGATAACGTCAGGTCCCGCGATTTCAGGAGCCAGCGTCACTTTGGTGATCACATCGGCGTTGGCACACAGGTAGTCGACCAGCTCAGCGTCAGGTTTACGCACGTAATCCGGGTTATGCGTCCCTTTTTTCACGATGTTCAGCCACGGTCCTTCAAGATGCAGACCCAGCGCCTGATTAGGGTGTTTTGCCAGGTAGTCGCGCATCACGCGGATACCCTGTTTCATGAGATCATCACTGCTGGTGATGAGGGTTGGCAGATAGCTGGTGCAGCCCGATTTCTCGTTGGCTTTCTGCATGATTTCCAGCGTGTCGACCGTCACCGCCTCCGCGGTATCATTAAATTGCACACCGCCGCAGCCGTTCAGCTGTACGTCGATGAAACCGGGGGAGATTACTGCTCCATTGAGTGAGCGCTGTTCAATCCCCGGCGGCAGCTCTGCCAGTGGGCAAACACGTTCAATCAGGCCATCGGCGATAACAATCGCATGGTCATCCAGAATATCATGGCCGGTATAAATCCGACCGTGGGTTAAAGCGTACATAACGACCCCCGGTTAAAAAAAGCGGCCGCCTCTTGATGAAGAGGCGGTTATTCAATTACAGACCTTTGATGTTCTCAGCTTCTAACTCGTTGAAGTATTTCAGCGTTTTCACTTTCAGCTCCATCGTGGACGGTTCGTCGCACACGATGACTGATTTTGGATGCAGCTGCAGGCAGCTGATGGTCCACATGTGGTTAACGTTGCCTTCAACGGCAGCCTGGAGCGCCTGCGCTTTCACGCCGCCCAGAACCAGAATCATCACTTCTTCGGCATCCAGCAGGGTGCCTACGCCTACGGTCAGGGCGTATTTTGGAACCTGGTTAACATCACCGTCAAAGAAGCGGGAGTTTGCCACGCGCGTGTCATGGGTCAGGGTTTTAATACGCGTACGGGAAGCCAGAGAAGAGGCCGGTTCGTTGAACGCGATATGACCATCGTTGCCCACGCCACCCATGAACAGGTGGATTTTACCGTAGGAACGGATTTTTTCTTCATACTGACGGCATTCTGCGTCAATATCAGGCGCGTTTCCATTCAGCAGGTTAATGTTTTCAGCCGGAATATCAACGTGATCAAAGAAATTACGGTGCATAAAGCTATGGTAGCTTTCCGGATGATCCTTGGGTAAGCCGACATACTCATCCATGTTGAAGGTCACAACATGTTTAAAGCTAACTTGGCCTGCTTTATGCATCTCAACCAGGGCTTTATACGCGGTCAGCGGCGTGCCGCCGGTAGGAAGGCCGAGAACGAAAGGACGATCGGCGGTGGGTTTGAACGCGTTAATACGGTTAACGATATGACGGGCGGCCCATTTACCGACTTGTTCAGCAGTTGCCAGGGGAATCAGTCTCATTGTTCACCTCAAGAGTTAAAGTAGAAGAGTGGGCGGATGGCTATCTGAACCTGAACTAAGCGTAACCTGGAACCTTTCAGGCCGGATCAATCCGTCTTGATTTTTTGAATGATAAAATAAGTTTTCACTGTTAGCCAGAGAAAGGGAGGGTTATTAACGATATTTGGTGACAAAAATCACAAAAAATACGTGTTTAATTTGCGATACGAATTAATTTTTCACACACTCACAATGCCAGTGAATCATCAACTGTATTTATCGTTGTCGACACAATAAAAACATAGTTTATGCACGAGCCTTAATAAGGGTCTCGTAGGGGGAATAGGATGAATATTTTAGGTTTTTTCCAGCGCCTCGGTAGGGCTTTGCAGCTCCCTATCGCCGTGCTACCGGTTGCAGCACTGCTGCTGCGATTCGGGCAACCCGATCTGCTTAATGTGCCATTTATCGCGCAAGCGGGTGGCGCGATTTTTGACAATCTGGCGCTGATTTTCGCCATCGGTGTGGCATCCAGCTGGTCAAAAGACAGCGCGGGTGCAGCGGCGCTGGCCGGGGCTGTCGGTTACTTCATCCTGACGAAAGCGATGGTGACGATAAACCCAGAAATTAACATGGGCGTTCTGGCAGGTATCATTACCGGTCTGGTCGGCGGGGCTGTTTATAACCGTTGGGCGGGGATCAAACTGCCAGACTTCCTGAGCTTCTTCGGTGGAAAACGTTTTGTGCCGATTGCGACAGGCTTCTTCTGTCTGATTCTGGCCGCGATCTTTGGCTACATCTGGCCACCGGTGCAGCACGCTATCCATGCGGGCGGTGAGTGGATTGTTTCCGCTGGCGCAGTGGGTGCGGGTATCTTCGGTTTCATCAACCGTCTGTTGATCCCAACCGGCCTGCATCAGGTGCTGAACACCATTGCCTGGTTCCAGATTGGTGAGTTTACCAACGCCGCGGGCGCGGTATTCCACGGGGATATCAACCGCTTCTACGCAGGTGACGGCACCGCGGGCATGTTCATGTCGGGCTTCTTCCCTATCATGATGTTTGGTCTGCCGGGCGCGGCGCTGGCTATGTACCTGGCCGCACCGAAAGCGCGTCGTCCAATGGTTGGCGGGATGCTGCTGTCAGTTGCCATCACCGCGTTCCTGACAGGTGTTACTGAGCCGCTGGAATTCCTGTTCATGTTCCTGGCTCCGCTGCTGTACCTCATGCACGCTGTGCTGACGGGTATTAGCCTGTTTGTTGCAACGCTGCTGGGTATCCATGCGGGCTTCTCCTTCTCCGCCGGCGCGATCGACTACGTGTTGATGTACAACCTGCCCGCGGCGAGCAAGAACGTCTGGATGCTGGTCGCAATGGGTCTGGTGTTCTTCGTTATCTACTTCGTTCTGTTTAGCGCAGTCATTCGTATGTTTAACCTGAAAACACCAGGCCGCGAAGATACGAAAGACGACATCGTTACTGGCGAAGCTAACAGCAATACCGAAGAAGGGCTGACCCAGCTGGCAACCAATTATATTGCCGCAGTAGGCGGTACGGATAACCTGAAAGCTATCGATGCATGTATTACCCGTCTGCGTCTGACGGTAGGTGATTCTGCGCGCGTTAACGATGCCATGTGTAAACGCCTTGGCGCATCCGGTGTGGTGAAACTGAACAAGCAGACCATCCAGGTTATCGTGGGTGCGAAAGCGGAATCGATTGGCGATGAAATGAAGAAAGTGGTTGCCCGTGGACCGATCGCGGCTTCTGCAGCGAACAGCGCGCCAGTGACGGAAGCCCCGGCGGCAAAACCGCAGGCCGTCCCTAACGCAACGACCATTGCCGCGCTGGTTTCACCGATTACCGGTGAAGTGGTTGCGATTGAGCAGGTGCCTGACGAAGCGTTTGCCAGCAAAGCTGTCGGTGACGGTGTGGCGGTGAAACCAACGGACAAAACCGTGGTGTCACCGGCTGCCGGGACCATCGTTAAAATCTTCAACACCAACCATGCGTTCTGCCTCGAAACAGAAAAGGGTGCGGAGATCGTTGTCCATATGGGTATCGATACCGTCGCGCTGAACGGTCAGGGCTTTACTCGCCTGGTGGAAGAGGGGGCCGACGTGGTGGCAGGTCAGCCGATTCTGGAAATGGATCTGGATTACCTGAACGCTAACGCGCGCTCCATGATTAGCCCGGTCGTTTGCAGCAATATCGACGACTTCAGCGGCCTGGTGATTCAGGCGAAAGGTCAGGTCGTTGCGGGCCAGACGCCACTGTATGAGATTAAAGGCAAGTAATCGCTCCTGAGTAGAGTCATGCCTTAAGCGGCGGGGGTTTTCCTCCGCCGCTTTTTTTTGCAGCAATTGCCCCCATTATTTTCTTCAGAGACGTTTTAAGGGTTGTCACTACGTCCGGCTTATAAGATCATATGCCGTTATACGTTGTTTACGCTTTGAGGAATCCACGATGAGTGAGGCTGAAGCCCGCCCGAGTAACTTTATTCGTCAGATCATCGATGAAGATCTGGCCAGTGGTAAGCACACCACAGTTCATACCCGTTTCCCGCCGGAGCCAAACGGCTACCTGCATATTGGTCATGCAAAATCGATCTGCCTGAACTTTGGCATCGCGCAAGACTACCAGGGACAGTGCAACCTGCGTTTCGATGACACCAACCCAGTAAAAGAAGACATCGAATACGTTGAGTCTATTAAGAATGACGTGCAATGGCTGGGCTTCAACTGGTCTGGCGATATCTGCTACTCCTCTGACTATTTTGATCAGCTGTATGCCTATGCGGTCGAGCTTATCAATAAAGGTCTGGCGTATGTCGACGAGCTGTCTGCTGAAGAGATCCGCGAATACCGCGGCACGCTGACCGCGCCGGGTAAAAACAGCCCATTCCGCGATCGCAGCGTTGAAGAGAATCTGGCGCTGTTTGAAAAAATGCGTGCGGGTGGCTTCGAGGAAGGTAAAGCCTGCCTGCGTGCCAAAATCGACATGGCATCACCGTTCATCGTGATGCGCGATCCGGTTCTGTACCGTATCAAGTTCGCTGAACACCATCAGACCGGTAACAAGTGGTGCATCTACCCGATGTACGACTTTACCCACTGCATCAGCGATGCGCTGGAAGGCATTACGCACTCCCTGTGTACGCTGGAGTTCCAGGACAACCGCCGTCTGTACGACTGGGTTCTGGATAACATCACGATCCCGGTGCATCCGCGTCAGTACGAATTCTCTCGTCTGAATCTGGAATACACGGTGATGTCCAAGCGTAAGCTGAACCTGCTGGTGACCGACAAGCACGTTGAGGGCTGGGACGATCCGCGTATGCCAACCATCTCGGGTCTGCGTCGCCGTGGTTATACTGCCGCGTCTATTCGCGAGTTCTGTAAGCGCATCGGCGTGACCAAGCAGGATAACACCATTGAGATCGCCTCTCTGGAATCCTGCATCCGTGAAGATCTGAACGACAACGCGCCGCGCGCAATGGCCGTCATCGATCCGGTAAAACTGGTTATCGAAAACTACCCGCAGGGCGCGAGCGAAATGGTCTCCATGCCTAACCATCCGAACAAGCCGGAGATGGGCACCCGTGACGTGCCGTTCAGCGGTGAAATCTGGATCGATCGTGCTGACTTCCGCGAAGAAGCGAACAAGCAGTACAAGCGTCTGGTGCTGGGTAAAGAGGTGCGTCTGCGTAACGCATACGTGATCAAAGCTGAGCGTGTTGAGAAAGATGCGGAAGGGAATATCACCACCATCTTCTGCTCTTACGACGCTGAAACCCTGAGCAAAGATCCGGCAGATGGCCGCAAAGTGAAAGGCGTGATCCACTGGGTAAGTGCAACACATGCGCTGCCGGTTGAAATTCGGCTGTACGATCGTCTGTTCAGCGTGCCTAACCCAGGTGCAGCAGAAGACTTCCTGGCGACAATCAACCCGGAATCTCTGGTCATCAAGCAGGGGTATGCTGAGCCGTCTCTGAAAGCCGCTGAAGCGGGCAAAGCGTTCCAGTTCGAACGTGAAGGCTACTTCTGCCTCGACAGCCGTCACAGTACCTCGGAAAAACCGGTGTTTAACCGTACCGTTGGTCTGCGTGATACCTGGACTAAAGTCGGCGAATAATAACGCTGCTCTGGTCAATGAGAGACAAACGCCGCGTAATGCGGCGTTTTTTTATTGAATGATCATATCGTTAAGCGCGAGCAAAAATAATGTCTGCGCAATATTCAGGTCAATGTGGTGCTACTTATTTTTCTAAAAAAAGTTTGTATATTTCTGAAAATATTGAAGGCCTGAAAATAACCAGTAATTTACACAATTACTGGCTTGAATTTAATGACTTGCCCCGCCAAATCTCGTCTCCCGCTAAATGTTACAAAGCACTACGAATTATGTGCACTTCGTCATAATCCTGACTTTTGCCCACTGAAAAGCATTGATAATTCGCGTCGCGAAAAATAACCTAAAGGCGGTAGTTAATTCGAGGGTATTTCTGACTACCCCTGACCTTTTGGTCTTTTATCTTTTTCGCCGTTCAGGCGTTTTAATTCGTCAAAGAGGAATAATCTATGCGTACGTTCAGTGGCAAACGTAGTGCGCTGGCGCTGGCTATCGCCGGTGTGACAGCAATGTCAGGCCTGGTGATTGCGCCAGAGGCTAAGGCAGCAGGTTTCATCGAAGATTCTACCCTCACGGGCGGTATTTATTACTGGCAGCGTGAACGTGACCGTAAAGACGTTACCGAAGACAAATACAAAACCAACCTTTCTCACTCTACCTGGAACGCCAACCTCGACTTCCAGTCAGGCTATGCCGCCGATATGTTCGGCCTGGATATTGCCGCGTTCACGGCAATTGAAATGGCGGAAAATGGCGACAGCGGACACCCGAACGAAATTGCCTTCTCGTCCAGCAATAAGGCCTATAAAGAAGACTGGTCCGGCGATAAAAGCGGTATCAGCCTGTATAAAGCCGCTGCGAAATTCAAATATGGTCCAGTCTGGGCGCGCGGCGGATATATTCAGCCAACTGGCCAAACCCTGTTAGCGCCACACTGGAGTTTTATGCCTGGTACTTACCAGGGCGCTGAAGCCGGCGCTAACTTTGACTACGGTGATGCGGGTGCGTTGAGTTTCTCCTATATGTGGACCAACGAATACAAAGCCCCGTGGCATATCGAAATGGATAAGTTTTACCAGAACGATAAAAAGACCAAAGTGGATTACCTCCACTCGCTGGGTGCGAAGTACGATTTTAAAAACGACCTCGTGTTAGAAGCCGCCTTTGGTCAGGCTGAAGGCTATATCGATCAGTATTTTGCCAAAGCCAGCTACAAGTTTGATATCGCAGGGAGTCCGTTGAGTACCAGTTACCAGTTCTACGGCACGCGAGACAAAGTCAGCGATGGTGGCGTCAACGATATTTATGACGGCACGGCCTGGCTGCAGGCGCTGACCTTTGGCTACAAAGTGGGGCAGGTGGATTTGCGTCTGGAAGGGACATGGGTGAAGGCGGAAGGGCAGCAGGGCTACTTCCTGCAGCGTATGACCCCGACTTACGCATCTTCCAACGGTCGTCTGGATATCTGGTGGGATAACCGCTCTGACTTCAACGCCGACGGCGAAAAAGCGGTCTTCTTCGGCGCAATGTATGACCTGAAAAACTGGAACCTGCCGGGCTGGGCGGTGGGCGCCTCCTACGCGTATGCCTGGGACGCCAAACCGGGCGACATGGCCACACCGGATGCGTACTACGATCCGAACTACCGTCTGAAAGAGTCCTCTTACAGCCTGGATGCCATCTATACCGTGCAGGATGGACGTGCGAAAGGCACGATGTTCAAGCTGCACTTCACGCAGTATGACAACCACTCTGATATTCCAAGCTACGCGGGCGGTTACGGCAACATCTTCCAGGATGAACGTGACGTGAAATTCATGGTTATCGCACCATTCACTATCTTCTGATGAACGCTCCGGCGGGTTCCGTCCCGCCGGAATGGAGACTGCACATGATGAAAAAAATGGTAATCGTCGCGTTGCTGGCCTCGGGGCTGGTGGCTTGCGCCCAGGACCCGGCACCGAAAGAAGATTCTCGCCTGAAGGAGGCTTACAGCGCCTGCATTAACACCGCTGAAGGCTCACCGGAGAAAATTGAAGCCTGCCAGAGCGTGCTGAATGTGCTGAAGAAAGAGAAGGCGCATGAGCAGTTTGCGACGCAGGAAAATGTTCGCGTGATGGACTATCAGGCCTGCATTCAGGCGCGTAAAACCGGTAACGATCAGGAAGTGGCGAAGCGTTGCGACCAGATCTGGAAGGAAATACGCAGTAACAACGGAAATTAATTAAGCGTGTTAAGGCCCGGTGGCGCTGTGCTTACCGGGCTTTTTTTCGCCGGGTGACAGGCAAAAAAAAGCCAACCTTGCGGCTGGCTCAGAGTATGAAAGTTCGACTTATTTGGCGTCGTGTGCGTGATCGTCTTCGCGGCAATCACCTTCAGCACAGTGACCATACAGATACAGGCTATGGTTGGTCAGGCGGATACCATGACGAGCAGCGATTTCACGCTGACGTGCTTCGATGGAATCATCGCTAAATTCAATGACCTTGCCACAATCCAGGCAGATCAGGTGATCGTGGTGCTGCTGCTGGGTCAGTTCGAATACAGATTTACCGCCTTCGAAATTATGACGGGTAACAATGCCCGCGTCATCAAACTGGTTCAGCACGCGATAGACGGTTGCCAGCCCAATCTCTTCACCCATGTCGATAAGACGCTTGTAAAGGTCTTCCGCACTGACATGGTGATTGTCTGGACCCTGAAGCACTTCAAGGATTTTTAACCGAGGAAGCGTAACTTTCAGGCCAGCCTTCTTTAATGCGGTATTGTTGTCAGTCATGCGGAATCTGTCCTGTTGCTAAACGATTCACTTCTGGAGGAAGTGACAGAAAATGCACCTGGAATAATGCGTCTCATTATAGAACTGCCATGGCTAAATGAAAACTGCAAGTCTCAGGCAAAGTATGCTTATAAAAACGTGGTATCACCGACAAACTTACTCAATGGCACCCCATTTTACCTGGGAGACATTGTACAGGTCTGGGCGAAAAAGTTAAAAGATTGTAGCGATTAATTTAATCGTTTGACCTGGTTCCTGGGCGCAACCGGGGTTGCGCCACAATAACAATCAGGCGTTAAGAATATCGTCCAGGTGCAGTTCTTCGCGGATCTGCTTCACCCACTTCTCAACGCGCTCTGCGGTCAGTTCTGGCTGACGATCTTCGTCGATCGCCAGACCCACGAAGTGGTCGTCATCGGCCAGGCCTTTAGACGCTTCGAAGTGGTAACCGGCAGTCGGCCAGTGGCCTACGATAACTGCACCATTCGGTTCAATGATATCGCGGATAGTGCCCAGCGCGTCACAGAAGTACTCAGCGTAGTCTTCCTGATCGCCGCAGCCAAACAGGGCGACCAGCTTGCCGTTGAAGTCCACTTCTTCCAGCGTCGGGAAGAAATCATCCCAGTCACACTGGGCTTCACCGTAGTACCAGGTTGGGATACCCAGCAACAGGATGTCATAGCCTTCGAGATCTTCTTTGCTGCTCTTGGCGATGTCATGCACATCGGCAACGTCTTTACCGAGCTGTTTTTGAATGTTTTTTGCGATATTTTCGGTATTGCCGGTATCACTGCCGAAGAAAATGCCGATGATTGCCATGAGTAAAATAACCTCTTGAAACTTAATGGTATGGTGGCGCAATTTGTCCACGGATAAGGGCAATAATAGCAGAACTGGCAACCCCGCGGAAACAGCTATCGCGCAGGACTGCACTCTGTGCTACATGAAAAGGGTAAGAAAGGGGATTTTCAGACTTATGCCTGGCGGCGCAACGTCTCAAGCTGGGCGATCAACATCTCTTCAATGAGCTCGCTACGGCTGATATTACGCGCTTCAGCCAGTTCGTTAAGCGCATCGACGGCGTCGGCATTGAGCTTCAGTTCGACACGCTTAAGCCCACGATTTTTATCGCGTTTAAGCTGGTTGCGTTTATTAATACGCAGCTGTTCATCGCGCGAAAGCGGATTCGTTTTCGGTCGTCCCGGTCGACGCTCATTCGCGAACAGATCTAGTGTCGTACGGTCCGTTTGTTCTTTGGCCATGATTCTGAGACTTCGGGGGAAACAAGCCGCCCTGCTATTGCCCGGGCGATGAGCGCGCCATCATACATCACCAAAAACGGCACGCCAACGACTGGAAGCCCGCAACCTTCCAGTCGCTCTCTTTTTAATCAATTCGCAGTATCAGAGAGATAGCGGCGGATGGCGCGTAACACGGCGTCAGGTTTTTCCGCGTGAACCCAGTGTCCGGCACCGGCGATGACATGGGCGCGCGCCTGCGGGAATTGCGCCAGCAAGGTGTCGCGGTAGGCGTCGGTGACATAAGGGGAGTTACCGCCGCGAATAAAGAGGGTAGGGTGTTGCCAGGCGGGCACCGTATCCCAGCCGACGATGTTGTTGTACTGCGCCCAGAGTACCGGCACGTTGAAACGCCACTGGCCGTCGACAAACGACTTCAGCAGAAACTGAATAACGCCTTCTTCATTAAGATGTTCGCGCATGACGGCTGTGGCCTGTTGGCGGGTTGAAACCCCAGCCTCTGTCACCGCATTGATGGCAGCAAAAATGTCGTCATGACGGCGCACGTCGTAATCCACCGGGGCAACGTCGATCACGACCAGACCGTTGATTCTGTCCGGTGCCAGCGCCGTCAGGGCCATTACCGCCTTGCCGCCCATAGAATGCCCGATGAGCGTCACCTTCTGAAGATGGTTGGCATCAAGCGTATCGAGCAGATCCTGGGCCATTGCCGCGTAGGTCATCTCCTCTGAACGCCCGGAAAGACCGTGATTTCGCATATCGACCTGCAGAATATCGTGATCGGTAACCAGATCGCGCGCCAGCACCCCCAGGTTATCCAGGCTGCCAAAAAGCCCGTGAACCAGTACGATGGGAGAATTATTGTTCGGCGATTGTGCAGTTTGCGCTCGGGTATTCAATTTCATGGCAAAGTTCTTTTTTTACGTATGTCAGGTTAGGGTATCATGTTGACCATTCTGCCGCCCGGCTGCAAGGTTCCAGTTTAATCTGACTTTTGCCGCCAACCTGGTTTGACGCTATCCGCTGTTGGAATTTAACTTTATAATCCCAACGACTTGTATTCAGATAAGATATCGCACTGGATTAAGATGAAAACAATCGAAGTTGATGACGAACTCTATCAGTATATTGCCAGCCAGACGCGGCATATCGGGGAGAGCGCGTCCGACATTTTACGGCGCATGCTTAAAATTTCCGCCGCCTCACAGCCTGCTACCCCAGTCACTAAAGATGTCGTGTCTCAACAAAACGTTGTTGCACAAGCAAAACCTGCCGTCGCGCAAGTGAAAGACAAAGTACGTGCGATGCGCGAGTTGCTGCTCTCTGATGAGTACGCCGAGCAGAAAAAAGCGGTTAACCGCTTCATGCTGGTGCTGTCTACACTCTATTCACTGGATAACAAAGCGTTTGCTGAAGCGACCGAGTCGCTGCACGGTCGTACCCGCGTCTATTTCGCAGGCGACGAGCAAACGCTGCTGCAAAATGGCAACCAAACCAAACCTAAACATGTCCCGGGCACACCGTACTGGGTCATCACCAATACCAATACGGGCCGCAAGTGCAGCATGGTTGAACACATCATGCAGTCCATGCAGTTCCCGGCGGAATTGATTGAAAAGGTTTGCGGTACAATTTAACCCTTGCATCAGAAGGACCCGGTAATGGCAAATCACAGCCGTGCAGGCCAACCTGCACAACAAAGCGATTTGATTAACGTCGCTCAGCTGACCGCGCAGTATTACGTGCTGAAACCGGTCGTGGGCAACGCAGAACACGCAGTGAAGTTTGGTACATCTGGCCACCGCGGTAGCGCGGCGCGCCATAGCTTTAACGAACCGCACATTCTGGCTATTGCTCAGGCCATCGCGGAAGAGCGCGCTAAAAACGGCGTTACCGGTCCGTGCTATGTGGGAAAAGATACCCATGCTCTGTCTGAACCGGCGTTCATTTCCGTGCTGGAAGTGCTGACGGCGAATGGCGTTGACGTCATTGTTCAGGAAAATAACGGCTTCACGCCGACCCCTGCGGTCTCTAACGCGATCCTTGTCCACAACAAAAAAGGCGGCGCGCTGGCTGACGGGATTGTGATCACTCCATCACACAACCCGCCGGAAGACGGTGGGATCAAATACAACCCGCCTAACGGTGGACCGGCAGACACGAACGTCACGAAAGTGGTTGAAGATCGTGCCAATGCACTGCTGGCGGATGGCCTGAATGGGGTGAAACGCCTCTCTCTGGATGCAGCCATGGCGTCCGGCCATGTGAAAGAGCAGGATCTGGTGCAGCCATTTGTGGAAGGTCTGGCGGATATCGTCGATATGGCGGCAATCCAGAGAGCCGGTCTGAAGCTGGGCGTTGACCCTCTCGGCGGCTCCGGTATCGAATACTGGAAACGCATCGCAGAGCATTACAAGCTGAACCTGACCATCGTTAACGATCACGTTGATCAGACCTTCCGCTTTATGCACCTGGATAAAGACGGCGCAATCCGTATGGACTGCTCTTCCGAGTGCGCGATGGCGGGCCTGCTGGCGCTGCGTGATAAATTCGACCTGGCGTTTGCCAACGACCCGGATTATGACCGCCACGGTATTGTCACCCCGGCAGGGCTGATGAACCCGAACCATTATCTTGCGGTTGCCATCAACTACCTGTTCCAGCATCGTCCGCAGTGGGGCAAAGAGGTGGCTGTAGGTAAAACGCTGGTCTCCTCGGCGATGATTGACCGCGTGGTTGAGGCGCTGGGCCGTAAGCTGGTGGAAGTACCGGTAGGCTTCAAATGGTTTGTTGACGGTCTGCACGACGGCAGCTTCGGTTTTGGCGGTGAAGAGAGCGCGGGCGCATCCTTCCTGCGTTTCGACGGCACGCCATGGTCTACCGATAAAGACGGGATCATCATGTGCCTGCTGGCGGCGGAAATCACCGCTGTCACCGGTAAAAATCCGCAGGAACACTATAACGAGCTGGCGGCACGCTTTGGCGCGCCAAGCTATAACCGTATTCAGGCTGGCGCGACCTCCGCGCAGAAAGCGGCGCTGTCTAAACTCTCTCCGGAGATGGTCAGTGCCAGCACGCTGGCCGGTGACCCTATCACGGCCCGTCTGACGGCGGCCCCGGGTAACGGTGCCTCTATCGGTGGTCTGAAAGTGATGACCGAAAACGGCTGGTTTGCCGCGCGTCCATCCGGTACGGAAGATGCGTACAAAATCTATTGTGAGAGCTTCCTCGGTGACGAACACCGTAAGCTGATTGAGAAAGAAGCGGTAGAGATTGTCAGCGAAGTGCTGAAAAACGCGTAAATCGCGGTGGGCTGATGCCCTCATGATGCAGTCAAAACGGCAACCCCAGGGTTGCCGTTTTGCTTTTGCATTAACTGTGTTTATTTTTCAATTCAAACCGTGGTGATACCAGACCGTACAGCGTCCAGCCCATAAAGGTCACCATCGCACCATACAGCATGGCTTCCTGGCCGGAAGAGTAGAGCGCATAGAAGCTGTAAATTGCCCCAATCAGCGCCACAATATTCGCCACCCTCGCTTTGCCTGCGTCCACCTTCGCCACCTTCTGAATGATGACCAGCGCCGCCATCGACAGAATATACGGAATGATATTGGTCACTACCGCCAGGTTGACCAGCACGTTGAACTGGCTGTTCAGCGACGGGCTGATGGTCATCAAAGATAACCCACTCTGGAAGATAACAATCGCCAGCATGCCCTGAACCGGTGCCTCTGCTTTGCTGACCCGGGAGAAGATTTTCGGAAAATACCCTTCGTCAGCGGATGATTTAAAGACCTGAGCGATGGTGAACTGCCAGCCGAGGAGCGAGCCGCAGCAGGACATCACCATCAGCCCCATGATCACTTTCCCGACACCCGGCGTAAACATCTGCGCAAAGGCCAGACCGAACGGAGCCGTGGAACTGGCAAGATCCATGTTCGGTACAATCCCTGCAATCACGTTGGTTGAGACAATGTAAATGGCTGCTGCGCCCAGCGTACCGCCAAGCACGGCAATCGGTACGTTCTTCTCCGGGTTTTCCACCACTTCGGCGTTAGCACACGCAGATTCCAGCCCCAGGAAGGCCCACAGCGTCATGGCGATGGAAGAGCCCACTGCGGTGAAGAACGGAACATGGTGTGGGTTCCAGGAGTTGACGTACAGAGTGGGGCTAAACCAGAACCAGCCGATGATGCACAGCCCAACCACCGGGATAATGACCCCCCAGACGGTAATACTGCTGATCTGTCCGGTAATACGCGCGCCGCCAAAGTTAGCCACGGTGCAGATCCACAGCACGCCGATGGTCGCCAGCCCGATTTGCACCGGGGTCAGCGCCACACCGAACAGCTCCGTACCGTAACCCACGGCGGAAATGGCAATCGCCACGTTAGCGATCAGCAAAGAGACGCCGTAGGTGTAGTTGGCCATGAAGTTACCGGATTTGCCAAAGGCATATTCGGCGTAGCCGCCCATCCCGCCGGGCTTGCGGCTGGACATACCGCACTTGGCGAATGCCCAGGCCAGTGCCATTGACCCCACGGCGGTCACCATCCAGGAGATAATCGAAATGGTTCCTACTTCCGCAAGCTTGGTGGGCAGCATGATGATCCCGGACCCCATCATGTTTACCATGGTGAGAATGGTCAGCTGCACCACGCCCATTTTATTGGACTTGCTCATAATTTTTCTCCTTTCAGCAGCGATGGCTGAGCGGCAGCGTGTTTGATGACGTTACAACGAACCTGCTTACGACCGTCACACTCCTCAACGTAAACGCCCTGCAGTTCCGGCGCGAAGCCCGGTAAAAGGTTGATACCCTCTTCCAGCGCAGCAAAGTAGCGCAGCACGGAACCGCCCCAGACTTCACCCGGCACAACGCACAACACCCCCGGTGGATAAGGAAGGGCACCTTCGGCGGCAATGCGCCCTTCCGCATCGCGCAGTGAGACCAGCTCGACCTCACCCCGCAGGTAGGCATAGTTCGCCTCTTGCGGGTTCATCATGACGCGCGGGAAGTGAGACTTGCGGAACATCTCTTTTTGCAGCTGTTTCACGTTGTGGCGGGCGTACAGCTCATGCATTTCCTGGCAAATCTGGCGCAGGGTGTAATCTGCATAGCGCTCCGGATACTGTTTACAGACAGAAGGCAGCACCTCTTTGAGGGGGGCATCCGTCTCGAGCAGTTTTTCGAAGCGCACCAGTTGCGCGACCAGTTGCTGCAGTTTGCCCATATCCTCGGCAGGTGTGAGCAGGAACAGGATGGAGTTGAGATCGCATTTTTCCGGCACGATGCCGTTTTCACGCAGGAAGTTGGCGAGAATAGTGGCGGGGACGCCGAAATCCTCGTACTCACCGGTCCGGGCGTTAATACCCGGCGTGGTCAGCAGCAGTTTGCACGGGTCGATAAAATACTGATGTTCGGCATAGCCTTCGAAGGCGTGCCAGTGTTCACCGGGCACGAAGTGGAAGAAGCGCAGGTCCGTGGCAATCTCAGCGGTGTCCCAGCTTTCCCACGGACGGCCATCAACCAGTTCCGGCACGAACGGGCGAAGATACTGGCAGTTCTGCAGGATCAGCTTACGGGCTTCGATACCGGTCACCACGCAGTCCATCCACATGTTGCGGCCGCTCTGTCCCTCATGCATGCGGGCGTTGATGTCCAGTGCAGCAAACAGCGGATAGAACGGGCTGGTGGACGCGTGCATCATGAAGGCATTATTCAGCCGCTTATGCGGAACATAGCGCTGCTGGCCTTTGATGTGGCTGTCCTTCTTGTGGATTTGCGAGGTCTGCGAGAAACCGGCCTGCTGTTTATGGACTGACTGGGTGACCAGGATCCCCGGATCGTTTTCATTCAGCTCCAGCAGCAGCGGAGAGCAATCGGCCATCATCGGAATAAACTGCTCGTAACCCACCCAGGCAGAGTCAAACAGGATGTAGTCGCACAGATGGCCGATGTTATCCACGACCTGGCGAGCGTTATAGATGGTGCCATCGTAGGTACCCAGCTGGATCACCGCCAGGCGGAACGGACGCGCGTCGCGGGCACGGCCCGGCGCCACTTCGGATACCAGCTCACGCAGATAATTCTCCTCGAAGCAGTGGGCGTCGATGCCGCCAATAAAGCCGTACGGGTTACGTGCGGTTTCCAGATAGACCGGCGTTGCGCCCGCCTGAAGAAGTGCTCCGTGATGGTTGGATTTATGGTTGTTGCGATCGAACAGGACCAGGTCGCCCGGAGTGAGAAGGGCGTTGAGCACCACTTTGTTGGACGATGAGGTTCCGTTCAGCACGAAGTAGGTTTTATCGGCATTAAAGACTTTCGCCGCATGCTGCTGCGCAATGCAGGGAGCCCCTTCGTGGATCAACAGATCGCCCATCGCCACGTCGGCGTTGCACAGGTCTGAGCGGAAAAGGGTTTCGCCAAAGAAATCGACAAACTGATTGCCGGCAGGGTGACGGCGGAAGAATTGCCCGCCCTGGTGACCCGGACAGTCGAAGGCGCTGTTACCCTGTTTGACATAGTCGACCAGAGCCCGGAAAAACGGCGGACGCAGTTGGGTTTCATACTTCTGCGCGGCCGCTTCCAGTTGGCGTCCGTGGAAGTCGTTGCTGGTGTCTGATGCTTCGAATACGCCGTGGATCCGCGATAAATACTCTGCCGGGATAATTTCTTCTTTATGCGTCGCGACAAAAACAGGAATGCCAAATCCGGTTGCTTCTATTTCTTCTATACGACCAGTGAAAATATCGCTGACGGCCAGAACAATGGCGGCAACATCAATATAATCCGTGGCGTTGATATCCACCAGTTCACGGTGAGTGGTAAAGCAATCAGGGCAGGCGCGGCTGGCTGCAATTTTTAAACTTTTCATCTTTCTCTCTTTATTTTAGGTAATGACAGTCCCTCGATTTCTTGCAGAAAAGAAATCGATAATATGCCGGAAAACAGCAAAAGGAGGCCGCTGATTAAAAAAATCAGTAATGCGTTTTTTGCTGAATAGAATTCAGTCCGCCCGGTCGCGGATGAGCCTGAATTAAGATGAATGAGCGCACGGGTTCACAGGCAAAGGCCTGTAAAATAGGGTGTTTCAGGATAACCTGTAAGCGGGTGCGCCAGAAGTCGAAGGACTACCGGGCATTAAAGATATGAAAGTCAAAACAGTTTCGGTGGGCAAACATCATGATATGAGTTGTCCGCCTTATATGGGGCATTAAACGATTATTGTTTTCCATGTTTCATTTCCTTTCAGTAATTGAAAGCATGGACATTTTATCCTGGAAAAAGCGATTAACTGTGAAACAGATCACCGTTAACCGATCAAATCAGAAATAAATATTCGCTTTTGATGAATATCGCAGATCAAAATGCTGATATGTTGATGTTGCGTTAATGGATTGTGTTATGAATGTGCTGAATGGACATAAATACACCAAAAAATAACCCTGAGATTATTTTCGCGCGTATTTTATGGGAGGGTAGGCGTTTATTTAAAAATAAACTGAATAGTTATTCAAAGCATGAATCGATAACCGATACCGGTTTCAGTTAATAAATGACGAGGACGCGCGGGGTCAACTTCCAGTTTTTGTCGAAGGTGTCCCATATATATGCGTAAATAGTGACTATGTTCCACGGCGTTTGGCCCCCACACCTGACTCAACAGCTGGCGCTGGGTGAGTACCTTACCGTGATTATTGAGCAAAACGGCGAGTAGCCGAAACTCGATGGGGGTGAGATGGATTTCCTCTTCACCGCGAACAATGCGCCGTGCTGCCAGATCAACCCGAATATCACCAAACGTGTATGTTGGGTCGGCAGGGGTGGTGGCGCTGTGACGACGCAGCGCGACACGAAGGCGAGCCTGCAGTTCGCCAATACCAAAA
The DNA here is from genome assembly GCF_030209635.1 of Enterobacter sp. MEB024. NCBI lineage: Bacteria > Pseudomonadati > Pseudomonadota > Gammaproteobacteria > Enterobacterales > Enterobacteriaceae > Enterobacter > Enterobacter sp. MEB024. The sequence continues at coordinate 22,463 of NZ_JARVRQ010000007.1, forward strand.
GGCTTAATCAGATAGTCATCCGCTCCGGCATCCAGCGCCGCGATTTTATCCGACTCTTCGGTACGGGCTGACAGCACCAGAATGGGCATCTGACTCCACTGTCGAACCTCACGAATAAAATCGATGCCGTCGCCATCCGGCAGGCCGAGATCGAGGATCACCAGATCAGGTTTGCGCGTGGCCGCTTCAATCAAACCCCGCTGGAGCGTGCCGGCGTCATGAACGCGCAGGCCATCGCCTTCCAGCGCAGCACGCAGAAACCGGCTAATGGCGATCTCATCTTCAACAATCAGAACGTTGATCACAAATCCTCTGGTAATTCATTAAGTTCTGGCGGGGCTTCCAGAGGAAGTTTAACACAAAAACGTGCGCCGCCTTCCGGGCGATTCTCCGCCGAAATGGTACCGCCATGAACGTCAATAATCGCCTGGCAAATCGCCAGACCCAGACCCACGCCGGGAATGGCCGACTCTTTATTACCGCGGGCAAATTTCTCGAAAATAGCGAACTCCTGTCCGGCAGGGATACCCGGCCCGGTATCCCAGACGTCAAGCCGTAGCGTGTGATCTTCCACCGTGGCATCCACCCCAATCCGGGCGTTTGCTCCTGCGTATTTGCCGGCATTTTCCAGCAGATTGATCAGCACGCGTTCAAACAGCGGGCCATCAACGTGAATTAACGTCAGCGGTTCGGGCATGTTCAGCGCAATATGGCGCCCACCGAGGCCCGGCTCCAGCATTTTCAAAGCGCTACCCACCACCTCTTCGAGCGTGAGCCACTCTTTTTTGAGGTTAAATCCGCCCGACTGAATACGCGCCATATCAAGCAGATTATTTACCAGGCGTGTGGTGTTCAGCACATGCTGGCGGATCTCGCTGGCCTGCAACGCATGTTTCGAGCCTTCCGCTGCCAAATCCAGCGTCAAAATTTCTGACTGGCCAAACAGCACGGTGAGTGGGGTGCGAAGGTCGTGGGAGAGGGCGGCCAGCAATGAGTTACGAATGCTCTCGCGCTCGCTTGCCAGACGGGCCTGTTCTTCGCTGGCGGTAAGCGCCAGCCGTTCCAGCGCGCTTGCCACCAGCAGGGTAAATGTCTCCAGCAATCGCTGCTGTTCGGGGATCATCAACTGGCGCAGATTCGAAGGTTCAACGATCACCAGTCCCTGATTTTTATCGGCACTGCGCAGCGGCAGAATTTGATACGGTACGCCGGGCAGGGTGTCCGTCCCTGCACCCGCAGGAAGTCCTTTATCAAAGCTCCAGCGCGCAATGGCTTCATCCCAGGGCGTCATGCCTGAGGCCGAGGTCAGCGGGCGCAGTTTTCCGTGTTCGTCCGGGAGTAAAATCAGGTTGCTGGCGTGAAAGGTCGAGCGGATAAACTGCTCGCTGGTCTGCACAATATCCAGCGGTGTACGGCCAACCGCCAGCGATTTAGACATCTCATAGAGATGCCGTGTGCGCTGTTCGCGGTAGCGGGCGATACGGGCCTGATAGCGTACGCCCGCCGTCAGATTACCGATCACCAGCCCAACGGTGAGCATCACGGCAAAGGTGAGAATGTACTGCACATCCGAAACGGCGAGCGTTCCGCGGGGCGCGATAAAGAACAGATCGAAGCTGATGACGTTGATGAACGTTGCCAGTACCGAGGGCCAGCGCCCGTAAAAGAGCGCCACCACGACCACGCCGAGCAGGTAGATCATCACCAGATTGGCCGCGTCGAAGGCAATCAGCCAGTGGCTGGCAATCACGGTGATCAGCGCGCAGAGCACGACGGCGACAAGACAGCCGCGGATCTGAATTCGCCATTTATCATTAAAAGTGCGGCTGTCCGGTGCGCGGTTGGGTAAAGGGGTGGGTTTGTCATCCAGTGCGACAATCACCAGATCGAGGTCGGGAGCACGCCGGGCCAGTTTGTCAGCAAAGGATTCGCGGCTAAACCAGCGACGATGCTGACGACGGCCAATGACAATTTTCCCGAGATTGTGCTCACGCGCGTAGCGCAGAATGGCTTTATCTTCCTGGGGATCGGAGAGGGTGGCGGTTTCTGCGCCCAGCTCCTGTGCCAGACGCAGCGAACTTAAGATCGCGCGGCGCTGGTTTTCAGGCAGCGCGTGAAGCTGCGGCGTCTCGACATAGACCGCATGCCAGACGCTGCCAAACTTGGCCGCCAGGCGCGCGGCGGTGCGGACGAGCTTTTCATTGCCGCTGCCGTGACCCACACACAGCAGAATGGCATCCCGCGTATGCCAGACGCGCTCCTGCCCTTGCAGGTCACGCCAGGCGCGCATCTGATCGTCCACGCGATCCGCCGTGCGACGCAGGGCCAGCTCGCGCAGGGCTATCAGGTTGCCTTTGCGAAAGAAATGTTCGATGGCGCGTTCGGCCTGACCTGCAATATAGACTTTTCCTTCATGCAGTCGCTGGCGCAGATCGTCTGGAGGCAGATCGACCAGCACCACTTCGTCCGCAGAGTCGAAAAAGGGATCGGGTACGGTTTCGCGAACCTGAATCCCGGTCACGCCGCTGACCACGTCGTTCAGGCTTTCGAGATGCTGAACATTTACCGTGGTGAAAACATCAATGCCTGCTTCAAGCAGCTCTTCAACGTCCTGCCAGCGTTTGGGGTGGCGCGAGCCGGAAGCATTACTGTGTGCCAGTTCGTCCATCAGGATAAGCGCGGGCCTGCGGGCGAGGGCGGCGTCGAGATCGAACTCCGTGACCAGACGCCCACGATGGCTGATACGGCGAGGCGGCTGTGTCGCCAGCCCCTTCAACAGTGCTGCCGTCTCTTTCCGGCCGTGGGTTTCCACCACGCCGATAAGAATATCGAGCCCCTGCGCCCGAAGCCGCTGGGCTTCTGTCAGCATGGCGAAGGTTTTCCCGACGCCAGCACAGGCGCCGAAGAAGATTTTCAGTTTGCCGCGATGGGCTTCAGCCGTCTGTTCGAGCAGCCTGTCCGGATCCGGGCGCATGGGCTCGTCGGTCATTTAGTTTTTCCTTAGCGCGTCCAGCGCCAGATTCAGCTCAACAATATTCACCACGGGCATGCCGATGAAGCTGACCAGCGGTTTTTGCGTATGCTCTGCGACCAGCTTGCTCACCTGTTCCACCGTCAGCTGACGGGCCGCTGCGACGCGGGGGATCTGCCATGCCACCGCTTTCGGCGTCAGGCTGTAGTCCAGCCCGCTCGCAGAGGCCGTCACCAGTTCCACAGGCACCTCCCGGCTGGCCTGTGGATTTGCGGCGCGCAGGGCAGCTACACGTTCGGCAATGGCTTTATCCAGCTCCGGGTTGCTGCCGGCCAGGTTACTGCCACCGGATGCCATCGGATTATACGGGCTTTCGGCAGTGGCGGAAGGGCGTCCCTGGAAGTAACGGGCGTCGGTAAAATTCTGTCCAATCAGACGCGAACCGCGGTTTTCACCGTTTTGCATGATCAGCGAGCCGTTGGCCTGATCCTTAAACCACCACTGGCCCAGCGCGGTGGTCACCAGCGGGTAAAGCCCGCCGGTAATAAGCGACAACAGAATAAACAGAAGTATAGCGGGACGTAACATCGTCATTTGATTCACCTTTTAAACCAGCCCAAACAGCGTCAACAGCAGGTCGATAACCTTGATACCGATGAAGGGGACAATCAGCCCACCCAGCCCGTAAATCCACAGGTTGCGGCGCAGCATGGCGGCCGCGGTCAGCGGTTTGTAGCTCACCCCTTTGAGCGCCAGCGGGATCAGGAAGACAATAATCAGGGCGTTAAAAATAACCGCACTGAGAATGGCTGATGCTGGCGAGTGCAGATGCATCACGTTCAGCGCATTAAGCTGCGGATAGGTGGCCGCAAACGCCGCGGGAATGATGGCAAAGTATTTTGCGACGTCGTTGGCGATACTGAACGTTGTCAGTGAACCGCGCGTCATCAGCATCTGCTTACCAATGTGCACAACTTCAATCAGCTTGGTCGGGTTCGAGTCGAGGTCGACCATGTTGCCCGCCTCTTTCGCCGCCTGGGTACCGGAGTTCATGGCCACCGCCACGTCGGCCTGCGCAAGGGCTGGGGCATCGTTGGTGCCATCACCCGTCATCGCCACCAGGCGACCTTCCGCCTGATACTGACGAATTAACGCCAGCTTGGCTTCAGGCGTTGCCTCCGAGAGAAAATCATCCACGCCCGCTTCGGCAGCAATCGCGGCGGCGGTCAGACGGTTGTCCCCGGTGATCATCACCGTTTTGATCCCCATTTTCCGCAGCTGGGCAAAGCGCTCTTTGATCCCGCCTTTTACGATATCCTTCAGCGAAATCACCCCCAGCACATGTGCCCCTTCAGCCACCACCAGCGGCGTCGCGCCCTGACGTGCCACGCTCTCGACCAGGTTGTCCACTTCTGGTGGGAAATGACCATTGTTGGCTTCAATGTGGCGACGAATTGCGTCGACGGAGCCTTTACGGATCATGCGGTCCTGAATGTTGATGCCGCTCATTCGGGTTTGTGCCGTGAAGGGAACGAAAGTCGCATGGAGACTCTGAACGTCGCGCTGGCGCAGGTTAAAGCGCTGCTTAGCGAGGATCACGATACTGCGGCCTTCCGGCGTTTCATCGGCGAGGGAAGAGAGTTGCGCCGCATCCGCCAGCGTTTTTTCATCCACGCCGGGGGCAGGTAAGAACTCTGACGCCTGGCGGTTACCGAGGGTAATTGTCCCGGTTTTATCCAGCAGCAGAACGTCCACATCCCCTGCGGCCTCGACCGCACGTCCGCTGGTAGCGATGACGTTCGCGCCCAGCATACGGCTCATACCGGCCACACCGATGGCCGACAGCAGCCCCCCGATGGTGGTCGGGATCAGGCAGACCAGCAGCGCCACCAGAACGGTGGTGGTGACCGCGGTACCGCCGTAAGCGGAGAATGGCCATAACGTGGCGGTTGCCAGCAGAAAGACAATCGTCAGCGCCACCAGCAGGATGGTCAGGGCAATTTCGTTTGGTGTTTTACGACGCTGCGCGCCTTCCACCATGGCAATCATACGGTCAAGGAAGGTTTCACCCGGGTTGACGCTACACTGGATCACCAGCCAGTCGGAGAGAATGCGTGTCCCGCCCGTCACGGAGGCGAAATCACCCCCGGATTCACGTATGACGGGAGCGGATTCCCCGGTGATGGCACTTTCATCTACCGACGCGCCGCCTTCGATGACTTCACCGTCGCAGGGGATAATGTCCCCGGCTTCGACCAGCACCACGTCACCTTTACGCAGTTCATCTGCCGGGACATGGTCCATCTGGGCACCGTATTTCGGTTCGCGTAATTTGCGCGCAAAAGCGGTCTTTTTCACCCCTTTGAGGCTATTGGCCTGCGCTTTGCTGCGGCCTTCCGCCAGCGCTTCCGCAAAGTTGGCAAACAGTACGGTGAACCACAGCCACAGGCTGATAGCGCCGGTGAACATCGCATTCCCCTGCAGATGACCCGTTCCCATGGCAATCGCCAGCGCGGTGGTGAGTAAACTCCCTATCCAGACGATAAACATCACCGGGTTGTGCCACTGCACGCGCGGGCTCAACTTTTTCACCGCATCCATGAGGGCCTGTCGAACTAACGACGGTTCGAACAGGGCCATTTGTTTACGACTCATGACAAATTCTCCGCAAAATCAGCGTAAAGAGAGGTATTCCGCGACCGGGCCTAACGCGAGGGCGGGGATAAAGGTCAGGGCGCCGACCAGCAGCACGGTACCGGTCAGCAGTCCGATAAACAGCGCGCCGTGGGTCGGCAACGTCCCGCTGGTGGTCGGTTGAATTTTTTTGCTCACCAGCGACCCGGCAATCGCCAGCACCGGCACAATGACCCCGAAACGACCCACGAACATGCAGAACGCCAGCAGACAGTTCCAGAACGGTGAGTTAGCGCTTAAGCCTGCGAAGGCACTACCGTTATTGTTAGAAGCAGAAGAGACGGCATAAAGCACTTCGCTAAAGCCGTGGATGCCAGGGTTGAAGATGCCGCTGCGTCCGGCCTCCGTCATCAGTGCCAGTGCGGTACCCGCCAGCACGAGGGCGGGGGTGACCAGAATCGCCAGCGCGGTTAACTTCATCTCACGGACATCGATTTTTTTGCCCAGATATTCCGGGGTGCGACCAATCATCAGACCCGCAATGAACACCGCCAGCAGAACAAACAGCAGCATGCCGTAAAGACCCGAGCCTACGCCGCCGAATACCACTTCACCGATCTGCATCAGCCACATCGGGATCATGCCGCCCAGTGCCGTGAAGGAGTCGTGCATAGCATTGACCGCCCCGCAGGATGCCGCCGTCGTGACCACGGCATAAAGGCTACTGGCGAGAATGCCAAAGCGGCTCTCTTTCCCTTCCATATTCATGGTGCCGTCAGCGCCCAGCGTCAGGAAATGCGGGTTACCTTGCCATTCGGCCCACATCACCAGCGCAACACAGACGACAAAGATTAGCGACATGGTCCAGAGCAGGGTGCGACCCTGACGACGATCGTTCACCACATCGCCAAAAGCAAAGCACAGCGCTGCGGGGATCAGGAAGATCGCCAGCATTTGCACTGCGTTGGTCAGTGCCGTTGGGTTTTCAAACGGATGCGATGAGTTGGCATTGAAGAAACCGCCACCATTCGTACCGAGCATCTTAATGGCTTCCTGTGAGGCCACAGGCCCCATCGGCAGAAGCTGTTTTGCCCCTTCAAGCGAGGTATAAGGGGCGTAAGGCAGCAGGTTTTGCAGCGTACCTTGTTGAATAAAGAACAACGCGATAAGCAGAGCAATCGGAAGTAAGACCCACAGAGTAATGCGCGTGAGATCAACCCAGGCATTGCCCAGCGTACCGATATTCTGACGTGCAAACGCACGCGTCAGCGCGAAGACAACCGCGATACCGCTGGCTGCTGAGAGGAAATTTTGTACGGTTAATCCCACCATCTGGCTGAAGTAGCTCAGTGTGGTTTCGCCGGCGTAGGATTGCCAGTTGGTATTGGTGACAAAGCTGACGGCCGTATTCAGCGCAAGATGCCAGGACAAGCCCGGTAACTGTTGCGGGTTCAGCGGCAGGCTACCCTGCAACATCAGCATGACAAAGAGCGCGACCAGCCCAACGATATTCAGCAGCAGAATAGCGACCAGATACTGACGCCAGTTCATCTCCTGATCGCGTATTCCCAGTACGCGGCAGATCCCTTTTTCGATACTTCCCGTACCCGGTAAGGACACGTTGTTGATCAGCCGCGCGAGACCCGTTCCCAGCGGTCTGGCAAGCACCAATAAGACCAGTAAAAAGCTGGCTATAAGTAAAAACGCCTGAGCAGCCATCAGAAGGCCTCCGCATTAATCAGGGCGTAGACCAGATAACCCAATAACAGGAACACCAGCACGATGCCGGTAATCAGACCTGCACTCACAATCCACCTCCGAGTGACATTTGTATTTGTGTTAACGGTAGGATTTATGGCGCAAAGATTTCGCAAAAATCGGCAGGGTGGGTGTAAAAAAAGTATAAAAATGGAAAAGGCACAATTTAACTATTGGTAAGTAAATCGTTAACTTTTTTGTAACTTACTTACGGCGGAAATGTAAATATTCACTAAATTGATGAAAATAACTGGTCTGATGAGTAGTAAAATTACAAACAAAGCGGTATTATTTTAGCCAGATCACAGATTTCAAATTTTCCGGAGCATGTTTCCGGCCAACTATAGGGGAGAAAATATGGATCTTTATAAAGCGTATCCGGCTCATATCGTTTTCATGCGTCGCACTTTCGCCGTAGTGGCTGGCGTGCTGGCCCTGCCGGTGATGCTCTTCTGGAAAGACCGCGCACGTTTTTATAGCTATTTGCACCGCGTCTGGGCCAAAACCAGCGAGAAGCCGGTGTGGATGGATCAGGCCGAGAAAGCGACCTGCGATTTTTACTGATACGAAGACGACACACAGCAATAAAAAAACCGCCTACAGCAATGTGGCGGTTTTTTTTATCCCTCAGGATCCGCGGTCCGTTGGGCCGTTTTTGGGCACCCGTCAGAGCGTGTATCCACCGACTTATCACCGGTGGTGAACGGTGGAGCGGTTAGCAGCAGGGACCGCATGATGAAACGCTCTTTTTGCATTGCGTTCATTGTCACCAGCGTACTCGTGGTAAGACGTGATGAACCGACAGTGTTTATTGCTTTTACCATGATGGCGCAAGATACGTAGCGTTAAGGCCGCCCCGGGCGGCCTTTTTTATTTCATCGCGTCTACACTTCATGGCAAAGTAGATAAAAGCCAGCCGCATTTTCTCTTTAGTGGCATGGCCTTACGGACATAATGGATAATTGCCAGGAGTTTTATGCCCACCCATCTGGTTTGGTTTCGCGCGGACCTGCGCGTACATGACAATCTCGCCCTTGCGGCTGCCTGCCGCTCCCCGGAAGCCCGCGTGCTGGCGGTGTTTATCGCCACCCCCGGGCAGTGGCAGCAGCATGCTATGGCACCACGCCAGGCGGCTTACCTCAGCTCACATCTGAATGGCTTGCAGTGTTCGCTTGCCGAAAAAGGGATCCCGCTCATTTATAAAGAGGTCAGTGACTTCTCCGCGCAATGCCAGGCTGTGAAGGCAATCTGTGAGCAGTACGATGTCACCCACCTTTTTTACAACTATCAGTACGAATTCAATGAACGTCAGCGGGATCGTCAGCTGGAGAAAATCCTGCAGGATGTAGAGTGTCAGGGTTTTGATGACAGCGTCATGCTGCCGCCGGGCAGTGTCATGACCGGCAACCACGAGATGTATAAAGTCTTTACGCCGTTTAAAAATGCCTTCATTAAAAGACTGAAGGAGGCACTGCCGGAATGCGTGGCTGCACCTACCGTGAGGGGAGACGCCATAACGGAGATACCCGAGCGGGAGTTTGACTATCCGCAACAGGCGTTTGATGAGACTCTGTTCCCGGCTACCGAAAAAAACGCTATCGCGAAGCTGCGCCAGTTTTGTAAAGCGGGCGCAGGCGATTACGACGCGCGCAGGGATTTTCCCGCGACAGAGGGCACCAGCCGTTTATCGGCCTGTCTGGCACTGGGTGTGCTCTCTCCGCGCCAGTGTCTGCATCGTCTTCTGGCGGAACAACCGCAGGCACTGGACGGGGGGCCCGGCTCCGTCTGGCTTAACGAACTTATCTGGCGCGAATTTTATCGCCATTTGATGACGTATCACCCTGATTTATGTAAGCATCGTCCGTTTATACCCTGGACTGATAACGTAAACTGGCAACACAACGAGAGCCACTTACAGGCCTGGCAGAAAGGCGAAACGGGCTTCCCGATTGTTGATGCCGCGATGCGCCAGCTCAATGAAACCGGATGGATGCACAATCGGCTGCGAATGATTACCGCCAGCTTCCTGGTGAAGGATCTGCTTATCGACTGGCGTGTCGGGGAGCGGTATTTTATTTCTCAGCTGATCGATGGCGATCTGGCGGCGAATAACGGCGGCTGGCAGTGGGCGGCGTCCACTGGAACCGACGCCGCGCCCTATTTCCGTATTTTTAATCCTGCCACGCAGGGACAAAAATTTGATGCAGACGGCGAGTTTATCCGCCGCTGGTTGCCCGCGCTGAGCAGTGTCCCTGCAAAAGCGATCCACGACCCGTGGGCATGGGCGGATAAACAGAGGGTGAAGCTCGATTATCCCCGTCCGATTGTTGACCATAAACAGGCGCGTGTCGCCACGCTGGCGGCGTACGAGGCCGCCCGCAAAGCTTAAGAGAGTAATGATGAAAAACAGCGAACTGGAAAGCCTGATTAACGAAAAACTGAACAGCGCCTCCTTCAGCGATTACGGCCCGAACGGCCTCCAGGTTGAAGGACGCGAAACGGTGCAGAAAATTATCACTGGCGTGACGGCAAGCCAGGCGCTGCTGGACGAAGCTGTCCGTCAGGAAGCGGATGCCGTTATTGTTCATCACGGTTATTTCTGGAAAAACGAAGCACCGATCATTCGCGGTATGAAGCGAAACCGCCTGAAAACGCTGCTGGCAAATGATATCAACCTGTACGGTTACCATCTGCCGCTGGATGCGCACCCGGAGCTGGGCAATAACGTACAGCTCGCGCAGCTGTTGGGGATTACCGTCATGGGTGAAATTGAGCCGCTGGTGCCATGGGGAGAGCTGGCCATGCCGGTGCCCGGCCTGGAGCTGGCTTCCTGGATTGAAGCGCGTCTGGGACGCCGTCCGGTCTGGTGCGGTGACACCGGTCCGGATACGGTGAAGCGGGTTGCCTGGTGTACTGGTGGTGGTCAGGGCTTTATTGATAGCGCGGCACGCTTTGGTGTCGACGCCTTCATCACTGGAGAAGTGTCCGAGCAGACCGTCCATTCGGCGCGTGAGCAAGGTCTGCATTTTTACGCGGCAGGTCACCATGCCACGGAGCGTGGCGGAATTCGCGCCCTCAGTGAATGGCTGACCGAAAATACCGATCTGGATGTCACGTTTATTGATATCCCTAACCCGGCCTGATGAGAGGTATCTGAGTGCAGCGAGCGCGTTGTTATCTTCTGGGCGAAACGGCAGTGGTTCTGGAGCTGGAACCGCCAGTGACCCTTGCCACGCAAAAGCGTATCTGGCGGCTAACGCAGCGCCTGGCCGATGTGCCGGAAGTGGTTGAAGCGATTCCGGGTATGAATAACATCACCGTGGTGCTGCGTAATCCGCATACGCTGGCGCTGGATGCTATTGAACGTTTGCAGCGCTGGTGGGAAGAGAGCGAGGCGCTGGAGCCGGATTCCCGGACAATTGAGATCCCGGTGGTGTATGGCGGCGAGCATGGACCCGATCTTGGCGTGGTGGCGGAACACTGCGGATTAACGGAAAAGCAGGTGGTTGAATTGCACGCCTGCGTTGATTACGTGGTCTGGTTCTTAGGTTTCCAGCCGGGCTTCCCCTATCTGGGGGGGCTCTCACCGCAGTTGCATACGCCGCGTCGCGCCGAACCCCGCCTGAGCGTGCCGGCGGGCACGGTGGCTATCGGGGGTGAGCAGACCGGCATTTATCCTCTGACGTCACCGGGTGGCTGGCAGCTTATCGGGCATACGTCCAGGCCGTTATTTGAACCAGGGCAGGAGGTTCCCATACTCCTTCGTCCCGGCGATACCCTGCGCTTTATCCCGCAGAAGGAGGGGGTATGTTAACGCTGATTCGCGCCGGGCTTTACACGTCCGTACAGGATGCCGGCCGCTTTGGCATGCGTCAGTCGGGCGTGAGCTACTGTGGTGCGCTGGACAGGCCTGCGCTGGAGATTGCTAACGTGCTGGTGGGCAACCCTGGCAGCACGGCGGCACTCGAAATTACGCTTGGCCAGTGTGTGATTGAATTCGGCGAGGAGACCTGGTTTGCTTTAACCGGGGCCGCTTGTGACGCCGAGCTGGATGGCAAAGCGGTCTGGACAGGCTGGCGGCTGCGGGCGAAAGCCGGGCAGCGTCTGACCCTTAAACGTCCTGTGCACGGCGTGCGAAGCTATCTTGCGGTCGCAGGAGGGATTGATGTGCCAGAAGTGCTGGGTTCATCCAGCACCGATCAGAAAGCCGGCATTGGCGGTCATGAAGGGCGCCTGCTGCGTGACGGCGATCGTCTGGCGGTTAACCCCTCAACGCGTCACTTCTCGACGGCCCAGGGGGTAAAACAGCTGTTATGGACCAACCAGATCCGTGCCTTACCGGGGCCGGAATATCAGGAGTTCGATGAAGTCGCTCAGGAGACGTTCTGGCGTTCGCCGTGGAAGATCAGCCCGCAAAGTAACCGTATGGGATACCGCCTGCAGGGGCAGCCATTGACCCGTACGACAGATCGGGAATTGCTCTCACACGGTTTATTGCCTGGCGTCATTCAGGTGCCGGGTAACGGTCAGCCGATCGTGCTGATGAACGATGCGCAAACCACGGGGGGATACCCGCGTATTGCCTGCATCATTGAAGCGGATCGCTACCATCTGGCGCAAATTCCTCTCGGACAGCCGATTCATTTTGTGCAATGTTCGCTGGAGGAAGCGCTGAAGGCACGCCAGGATCAGCAGCGTTATCTGGAACAACTGGCATGGAGGCTCGATGGCAAAGATTGATTTAAACGCCGATCTGGGTGAGGGCGGAAGTGCCGATGCTGAACTGATGACGCTGGTCTCTTCGGTCAATATTGCCTGCGGGTTTCACGCGGGTGACGCGCAAACCATGCTGGTCAGCGTGCGTAATGCGATTAAGCACGGCGTGGCGATAGGGGCACATCCCAGTTTTCCTGACAGGGATAATTTTGGCCGCACGGCAATGGATCTCCCTCCTGAGACGGTGTATGCCCAGACGCTCTATCAAACGGGCGCGCTGGAGGCGATTGTGCGTTCCCAGCAGGGCGTGCTGCGCCATGTGAAACCCCACGGCATGCTCTACAATCAGGCGGCCAAAGATCCGGCTCTCGCGGATGCCATTGCCCGCGCGGTGCGGGACTGCAACCCGCAGCTCATTCTGGTGGGGCTGGCGGGGAGCGAGCTTATTCGCGCCGGACAGCGGCTGGGGTTAACCACCCGTCAGGAAGTTTTTGCTGACAGAGGGTATCAGCCGGACGGCAGCCTGGTTCCCCGTTCACTGCCCGGTGCGCTTATTACCGATGAATCACAGGCGCTGGCGCAAACGCTGGCGATGGTATGTGAGGGCTCGGTAAAGGCAATTGATGGTTCAACGGCCAGAGTCCAGGCGGATACGGTGTGTTTACACGGCGATGGTGAGCATGCGCTGCAGTTTGCACGCCGCTTACGGACGGCCTTTGCGGAGCAGGGTATTTTCGTGAGTGCATGACATAACGATAAGGACAGAAAAATGCCTGAAGGCCCGGAGATCCGCCGTGCAGCGGATAGCCTCGAGGCGGCGATAAAGGGCAAACCGCTGACGGATGTCTGGTTTGCTTTTCCTCAACTGAAACCGTTTGAAGCCCAGCTGGTGGGGCAGACGGTGACGCACATTGAAACGCGCGGCAAAGCGCTGCTCACGCATTTCTCCCATAACCTGACGTTATATAGCCATAATCAGCTGTACGGCGTTTGGCGCGTGGTGAAGGCAAACGAGCAGCCGCAAACTACCCGCGTACTGCGCGTCAGGCTCCAGACGGCAGACAACGCGATTCTGCTCTACAGTGCATCCGATATCGAAATGTTAACGCCAGAGCAGCTGCTCACTCACCCGTTCCTGCAGCGCGTCGGGCCGGATGTGCTGGATATGAGCCTGACCCCGGGCGAGGTGAAATCCCGTCTGGTATCACCTCGGTTTCGTAACCGACAGTTTTCCGGATTGTTGCTCGATCAGGCGTTTCTGGCTGGATTAGGAAATTACCTGCGGGTGGAAATCCTCTGGGAAGTGGGCCTGGCGGCGCAGCATAAGGCATCGCAACTCAGTGATGAACAGCTGGAGGCGTTATCCCACGCACTGCTGGATATCCCGCGCCTGTCCTACAATACGCGTGGCGTGGTGGATGACAACAAGCACCATGGGGCATTGTTCCGCTTTAAGGTGTTTCATCGTGAAGGGAAGGCGTGTGAGCGGTGCGGCGGGTTAATTGCGAAAACCACGCTGTCGTCGAGACCGTTTTACTGGTGTCCGCACTGCCAGAAGTAAAATGAAAACGGTAACCCAAGGGGTCACCGTTTTTAATGTCTTCACTCTCTCGAAGTAAGAGAGGGATGGGGTGAGGACATCAGGCCACACCCCGTTAACATCAGCGTTTGATGTCAGACTTAAAATCACGCTGCTCGTAGCCAGTATACAGCTGACGAGGACGGGCGATTTTCATGCCTTCGCTGTGCATTTCGTTCCAGTGCGCAATCCAGCCAACGGTACGTGCCATGGCGAAGATCACGGTGAACATGGAAGACGGAATGCCCATCGCTTTCAGAATAATGCCAGAGTAGAAATCGACGTTCGGGTAGAGTTTCTTCTCGATGAAGTACGGGTCGTTCAGCGCGATGTGCTCAAGCTCCATCGCCACTTCCAGCAGGTCGTCTTTTGTACCCAGCTCTTTCAGCACTTCGTGGCATGTTTCACGCATAACGGTAGCGCGTGGGTCGTAGTTTTTGTACACACGGTGACCGAAGCCCATCAGACGGAAGGAGTCATTCTTGTCTTTCGCGCGACGCACGAATTCAGGAATGTGCTCAACGGAGCTGATCTCTTCCAGCATCTTCAGTGCCGCTTCGTTCGCGCCGCCGTGCGCCGGTCCCCACAGGGAGGCGATACCCGCAGCGATACAGGCGAACGGGTTCGCGCCTGAAGAGCCTGCGGTACGGACGGTGGAGGTGGAGGCGTTCTGTTCGTGGTCGGCGTGCAGGATCAGAATACGGTCCATCGCACGTTCCAGTACCGGGTTCACTTCGTACTCTTCACACGGCGTGGAGAACATCATGCGCAGGAAGTTACCGGCGTAGGAGAGGTCGTTACGTGGATAAACAAACGGCTGGCCGATGGAGTATTTGTAACACATCGCTGCCATGGTCGGCATTTTGGACAGCAGGCGGAACGCCGCGATATCGCGGTGACGTGGATTATTCACGTCCAGCGAGTCGTGGTAGAACGCTGCCAGCGCGCCGGTAATACCGCACATCACCGCCATTGGGTGAGAATCACGACGGAAAGCATGGAACAGACGGGTAATCTGCTCATGAATCATGGTGTGACGGGTGACGGTGGTTTTGAATTCATCGTATTGTGCCTGCGTCGGTTTTTCGCCGTTGAGCAGGATGTAGCACACTTCCAGATAGTTGGATTCGGTGGCTAACTGATCGATGGGGAAGCCGCGATGGAGCAGGATACCTTCGTCACCATCAATGAAGGTGATTTTGGATTCGCAAGATGCGGTAGAGGTAAATCCAGGGTCGAAGGTGAATACACCTTTAGAACCCAGCGTACGGATATCAATAACATCCTGACCGAGCGTGCCTTTTAGCACATCCAGTTCAACAGCAGTGTCACCATTTAGGGTGAGCGTTGCCTTTGTATCAGCCATTTACGGTCTCCTTAGCGCCTTATTGCTTAAGACTGCCAATTACCGGATTTGCATTCTGCTGATTTCTCACCGTTACCAGTTTGTTATTTGGCTTACCGCTCAGCTCACGAGGAGAAACCAGGGTACAGAGCTATGGCGCCTTGCAGGTAAAAACATGAAAAATCAGTGAAACAACAGCAAATCAGTGTCTTCGCAGTCCGAATTATTCAAACCTGTATATCACTAATAACTGTCCTGATAACTTCGGTCAATACCATCACACTGTTACATAACTATTTGTCAGGTGAAAGTGAGACCTCATAACTTTTGCGCATTATATGCCTTTTCTGATGACGTTTGTAACAATATTGTTTAACATTTGTCAAATCAGATGATTAAAAATTAAAAAGATGTTGTTATCGTGACCCTGATCACTGTTCCAGAGAAAACCCGACAAACTGTATGTAGGTTAATTGTAATGATTTTGTGAACGGCCTATACTGCCGCCAGGTCTCCGGAACACCCTGCAATCCCGAGCCACCCAGCGTTGTAACGTGTCGTTTTAGCATTTGGAAGCAATGTTTTGCATGACGCGCAGTTATAGAAAAGGAACGCTGTCTGACCCGCATCGCAGTCCGGAGGAAGGAAACAATAAGAACAGCATGTGGGCGTTATTCATGATAAGAAATGTGAAAAAACAAAGACCTGTCAATCTGGATCTCAAAACGATCCGGTTCCCTGTAACAGCAATAGCGTCCATTCTGCACCGCGTTTCTGGTGTGATTACGTTTGTGGCGGTCGGCATTCTGCTGTGGTTACTGGGTACCAGCCTCTCTTCTCCTGAAGGATTCCTCCAGGCCTCTGCCATCATGAACAGCTTCTTCGTGAAATTTATCATGTGGGGCATTCTGACTGCGCTGGCGTACCACGTTGTCGTGGGCATTCGTCATATGCTGATGGACTTTGGCTACCTGGAAGAGACTTTCGAAGCCGGTAAACGCTCCGCTAATATTTCATTTGTATTGACTGTCGTGCTTTCACTTCTCGCAGGAGTTCTCGTATGGTAAGCAACGCCTCCGCATTAGGACGCAACGGCGTACATGACTTCATTCTGGTCCGTGCTACCGCCATCGTTCTCACCCTTTATATCATCTATATGATTGGTTTCTTCGCGACCAGCGGCACGCTGACGTGGGAAATCTGGAGTGGGTTCTTCGGATCTGCCTTCACCAAAGTGTTCACCCTGCTGGCTCTGTTCTCCATCCTTATTCATGCCTGGATTGGTATGTGGCAGGTGTTGACCGATTACGTTAAACCGCTGGCGATTCGCCTTCCTCTGCAGCTGGTCATTGTCGTTGCACTGGTGGTTTACGTTATTTATGGATTCGTTGTGGTGTGGGGTGTGTAATGAAACTGCCAGTCAGAGAATTTGATGCTGTTGTGATTGGTGCTGGTGGCGCAGGTATGCGTGCAGCACTGCAAATTTCCCAGAGCGGCCAGACCTGTGCGCTGCTCTCTAAAGTCTTCCCGACCCGTTCCCACACTGTCTCCGCGCAGGGCGGTATTACCGTTGCGCTGGGCAATTCCCATGAAGATAACTGGGAATGGCACATGTATGACACGGTCAAAGGTTCCGACTACATCGGCGACCAGGATGCTATCGAATATATGTGTAAGACTGGCCCGGAAGCGATTCTGGAGCTGGACCACATGGGTCTGCCGTTCTCCCGTCTGGAAAATGGCACCATTTATCAGCGTCCGTTTGGCGGCCAGTCGAAAAACTTCGGCGGCGAGCAGGCGGCACGTACCGCAGCTGCGGCTGACCGTACCGGTCACGCACTGCTGCACACGCTGTATCAACAGAACCTGAAAAACCACACGACTATTTTCTCCGAGTGGTATGCGCTGGATCTGGTGAAAAATGCCGATGGCGCCGTTGTAGGTTGTACCGCGCTGTGTATTGAAACCGGTGAAGTGGTCTACTTCAAAGCGCGTGCTACCGTGCTGGCGACCGGCGGTGCAGGCCGTATTTATCAATCTACCACCAACGCCCACATCAACACCGGTGACGGCGTAGGTATGGCTATCCGCGCCGGCGTACCGGTGCAGGATATGGAAATGTGGCAGTTCCACCCAACCGGCATCGCCGGTGCCGGCGTGCTGGTAACAGAAGGCTGCCGTGGTGAAGGGGGTTACCTGCTGAACAAACACGGCGAGCGCTTCATGGAGCGTTATGCCCCGAATGCGAAAGACCTGGCGGGTCGTGACGTGGTGGCGCGTTCCATCATGATCGAAATCCGTGAAGGCCGCGGCTGTGACGGCCCATGGGGTCCACACGCGAAGCTGAAACTCGACCATCTGGGTAAAGAGGTTCTGGAATCACGTCTGCCAGGCATTCTGGAGCTGTCTCGTACCTTCGCGCACGTCGATCCAGTGAAAGAGCCTATCCCGGTAATCCCAACCTGTCACTACATGATGGGCGGTATTCCGACCAAAGTGACCGGCCAGGCGCTGACCGTGAACGAGCAGGGTGAAGACGTTGTTATCCCGGGCCTGTTTGCCGTCGGTGAAATTGCCTGCGTATCCGTACACGGTGCAAACCGTCTGGGCGGGAACTCCCTGCTTGACCTGGTGGTATTTGGTCGTGCGGTAGGTCTGCATCTGCAAGAGTCTATTGCCGAGCAGGGTGCGCTGCGTGATGCCACCGACGATGAAATTGATGCGTCGCTTGAGCGTCTGAACCGCTGGAACGGCAACCGTAATGGTGAAGATCCGGTGGAAATCCGCAAAGCGCTGCAGGAATGTATGCAGCACAACTTCTCGGTATTCCGTGAAGGGGATGCGATGGCCAAAGGTCTTGAGCAGCTGAAAGCGATCCGCGAGCGTCTGAAAAATGCCCGTCTGGACGACACGTCCAGCGAGTTCAATACCCAGCGCGTTGAGTGTCTGGAGCTGGATAACCTGATGGAAACGGCGTTCGCTACCGCGATGTCGGCAAACTTCCGTACCGAGAGCCGTGGCGCGCATAGCCGCTTCGACTTCCCGGATCGTGACGATGAAAACTGGCTGTGCCATTCCCTGTATCTGCCAGAGTCGGAATCCATGACGCGTCGTAGCGTCAATATGGAACCGAAACTGCGTCCGGCGTTCCCGCCGAAGATTCGTACTTACTAATGCGGAGACAGGATAATGAAACTCGAATTCTCAGTTTATCGTTATAACCCGGATGTAGATGATGCTCCGCGTATGCAGGATTACACCCTGGAAGCGGAAGAAGGCCGTGACATGATGCTGCTGGATGCCTTAATCCAGCTGAAAGAAAAAGATCCGACACTGTCGTTCCGTCGCTCATGCCGTGAAGGCGTTTGTGGCTCTGACGGTGTGAACATGAACGGTAAAAATGGTCTGGCCTGCATCACGCCAATTTCAGCGTTGCAGCGCGCGGGTCAGAAAATTGTTATCCGTCCTTTGCCAGGTCTGCCAGTCGTTCGCGATTTGGTGGTAGACATGGGGCAATTCTATGCACAATATGAGAAGATTAAGCCTTACTTATTGAATAATGGGCAAAATCCACCGGCTCGTGAGCACTTACAGTCTCCTGAGCAGCGTGAAAAACTCGATGGTTTGTACGAGTGTATTCTCTGTGCATGTTGCTCGACCTCTTGCCCGTCGTTCTGGTGGAACCCGGACAAGTTTATCGGCCCGGCCGGTCTGCTGGCTGCCTATCGCTTCCTGATCGATAGCCGCGACACCGAAACCGACAGTCGTCTGGAAGGACTGAGTGATGCTTTCAGCGTATTCCGCTGCCATAGCATCATGAACTGCGTCAGTGTATGTCCTAAGGGGCTGAACCCGACGCGCGCCATCGGCCATATTAAGTCGATGCTGCTGCAGCGCAGTGCATAAGTAACAGGAGGGGAGCGTTGTTCCCCTCGCCCTGACCCTCTCCTGACAGGAGAGGGGATAAAATGTAGGAAACCTCTAAAAACTGCCCCGAGGTGCAGACAGTTTTTAAAGGTTCCTTCGCGAGCCCAAGACAACATAAGAGCTCGCAGGTGAACCCCGGCACGTACGTGTTGTACGTGGTAGTTTCTACGGCGAAAGTAAGCATAAAAATGCTTAAGGGATCACGATGCAGAACGGCGCAATGAAAGCCTGGCTGGACTCTTCTTACCTCTCTGGTTCAAACCAGAGCTGGATAGAACAGCTCTATGAAGACTTCTTAACCGATCCTGACTCAGTGGACGCAAACTGGCGTTCCATGTTCCAGCAGTTACCTGGCACTGGAGTCAAACCGGATCAATTCCATTCCAAAACACGTGATTATTTCCGTCGTCTGGCGAAGGATGCCTCACGTTACTCTTCTGCGATTTCCGACCCTGACACCAATGCGAAGCAGGTTAAAGTCCTGCAGCTTATCAACGCTTATCGCTTCCGTGGTCACCAGCATGCGAATCTCGATCCGCTGGGACTGTGGAAACAAGATCGTGTGGCGGATCTCGATCCGGCGTATCACGATCTGACCGAGGCCGATTTCCAGGAAAGCTTTAACGTAGGTTCCTTTGCCATCGGCAAAGACACGATGAAGTTGGGCGAGCTGATTGACGCGCTCAAGCAAACCTACTGCGGCTCCATCGGCGCGGAATATATGCACATCACCTCTACAGAAGAGAAACGCTGGATCCAGCAGCGCATCGAATCTGTGGCGGGTCACGCGAATTTCTCTGCTGAAGAGAAAAAACGCTTCCTCAGCGAACTGACCGCAGCAGAAGGCCTTGAACGCTATCTGGGCGCGAAATTCCCGGGTGCGAAACGCTTCTCGCTGGAAGGCGGCGACGCGCTGGTACCTATGCTGAAAGAGCTGATTCGCCACGCGGGCAAAAGCGGTACCCGTGAAGTGGTGCTGGGTATGGCGCACCGCGGTCGTCTGAACGTACTGGTCAACGTGCTGGGTAAAAAACCGCAGGACCTGTTCGACGAATTCGCGGGCAAACATAAAGAACACCTCGGCACCGGTGACGTGAAGTACCACATGGGCTTCTCGTCTGATATCGAAACCGAAGGCGGTCTGGTTCACCTGGCGCTGGCGTTTAACCCGTCACACCTGGAAATCGTGAGCCCGGTGGTTATCGGTTCTGTGCGTGCGCGTCTGGATCGTCTGGACGAGCCGAGCAGCAACAAAGTTCTGCCAATCACCATTCACGGTGACGCGGCAGTCACAGGGCAGGGCGTGGTTCAGGAAACGCTGAACATGTCCAAGGCGCGTGGTTACGAAGTGGGCGGTACCGTTCGCATTGTTATCAACAACCAGGTGGGCTTCACGACCTCTAACCCACTGGATGCGCGTTCTACCCCGTACTGCACCGACATCGGTAAGATGGTTCAGGCGCCAATCTTCCACGTTAACGCGGATGACCCTGAAGCCGTGGCGTTCGTTACCCGTCTGGCGCTGGACTACCGTAACACCTTCAAACGCGATGTGTTCATCGACCTGTTCTGCTACCGCCGTCATGGCCACAACGAAGCTGACGAGCCAAGTGCAACGCAGCCGCTGATGTATCAGAAAATCAAAAAACACCCGACGCCACGCAAAATCTATGCTGACAAGCTGGAAGGCGACAACGTGACGACGCTGGAAGATGCGACCGAAATGGTCAACCTCTACCGCGACGCGCTGGATGCGGGTGAATGCGTAGTGAAAGAGCTGCGCCCGATGAACATGCACTCCTTTACCTGGTCGCCGTACCTCAACCACGAGTGGGATGAGAGCTACCCGAACAAGGTAGAGATGAAGCGCCTGCAGGAGCTGGCTAAACGCATCAGCACCGTACCAGACGCTATCGAGATGCAGTCTCGCGTAGCGAAAATTTATGCTGACCGTCAATCAATGGCGGCGGGCGAGAAGCTGTTCGACTGGGGCGGGGCGGAAACACTGGCTTACGCAACGCTGGTAGATGAAGGCATTCCTGTTCGTCTGTCCGGTGAAGATGCGGGCCGTGGCACCTTCTTCCACCGTCACGCGGTAGTTCACAACCAGACTAACGGTTCAACCTATACTCCGCTGCAGCATGTCCATAACGGTCAGGGTCAGTTCAAGGTATGGGACTCCGTCCTGTCTGAAGAAGCGGTACTGGCATTCGAATACGGCTACGCCACTGCAGAACCGCGCACCCTGACTATCTGGGAAGCGCAGTTCGGTGACTTCGCCAACGGTGCCCAGGTCGTTATCGACCAGTTCATTTCGTCCGGCGAGCAGAAATGGGGCCGTATGTGTGGCCTGGTGATGCTGCTGCCACACGGTTACGAAGGTCAGGGTCCGGAGCACTCCTCCGCCCGTCTGGAACGTTATCTGCAGCTCTGCGCTGAGCAGAACATGCAGGTGTGCGTGCCGTCCACTCCGGCTCAGGTCTACCACATGCTGCGTCGTCAGGCGCTGCGCGGTATGCGCCGTCCGCTGGTGGTCATGTCGCCAAAATCCCTGCTGCGCCACCCGCTGGCGGTGTCCAGCCTGGACGAACTGGCGAACGGCACCTTCCTGCCTGCCATCGGTGAGGTTGACGAACTGGATCCGCAGGCCGTTAAGCGTGTTGTGATGTGTTCTGGTAAGGTTTATTACGACCTGCTGGAACAGCGCCGTAAGAACGACCAGAAAGATGTCGCCATCGTGCGTATCGAACAGCTTTATCCATTCCCGCACCAGGCGGTGCAGGAAGCGTTGAAACCGTATGCTCACGTGCATGATTTTGTCTGGTGCCAGGAAGAGCCGCTCAACCAGGGCGCCTGGTACTGCAGTCAGCATCATTTCCGTGAAGTCATTCCATTTGGGTCTGCCCTGCGTTATGCAGGTCGCCCGGCCTCCGCCTCTCCGGCGGTAGGGTATATGTCCGTTCACCAGAAGCAGCAACAAGATCTGGTCAATGACGCGCTGAACGTCGATTAATTAAAGGATACATAATGAGTAGCGTAGATATTCTTGTTCCCGACCTGCCTGAGTCCGTAGCAGATGCGACCGTCGCCACCTGGCACAAAAAACCGGGCGATAGCGTTAAGCGCGATGAAGTGCTGGTAGAAATCGAAACTGACAAAGTGGTACTGGAAGTACCGGCTTCAGCGGATGGCATTCTGGATGCAGTCCTGGAAGACGAAGGGACAACCGTAACCTCCCGTCAGATCCTGGGTCGCCTGCGTGAAGGCAACAGCGCGGGCAAAGAGTCCAGCGCGAAGTCTGACGAAAAAGCGTCTACCCCAGCCCAGCGTCAGCAGGCCTCTCTGGAAGAGCAGACTAACGACGCGCTCAGCCCGGCGATCCGTCGCCTGCTGGCCGAGCACAACCTGGATGCGGCTGCCATTAAAGGCACCGGTGTCGGTGGTCGTCTGACCCGTGAAGATATCGAGAAGCACCTGGCGAAAGCCCCTGCTCAGGCAGAAGCTAAAGCGCCAGCAGCGGCAGCGGCGCCGGCAGCACAGCCTGCGCTGGGTGCCCGTAGCGAAAAACGCGTGCCGATGACTCGCCTGCGTAAGCGTGTGGCTGAACGTCTGCTGGAAGCGAAAAACTCCACCGCGATGCTGACCACCTTCAACGAAGTGAATATGAAGCCAATCATGGACCTGCGTAAGCAGTACGGTGACGCGTTTGAAAAACGTCACGGTATCCGTCTGGGCTTTATGTCCTTCTACGTGAAAGCGGTTGTTGAAGCGCTGAAACGCTACCCGGAAGTTAACGCCTCTATCGATGGCGATGACGTGGTTTACCACAACTACTTCGACGTCAGCATGGCAGTCTCTACGCCACGTGGTCTGGTTACCCCGGTTCTGCGTGATGTCGATACTCTGGGTATGGCTGACATCGAGAAAAAGATTAAAGAGCTGGCTGTAAAAGGTCGCGACGGCAAGCTGACCGTAGACGATCTGACCGGCGGTAACTTCACCATTACCAACGGCGGCGTTTTCGGTTCACTGATGTCTACCCCGATCATCAACCCGCCGCAGAGCGCGATCCTGGGTATGCATGCCATTAAAGATCGTCCAATGGCGGTAGACGGCAAAGTGGAGATCCTGCCAATGATGTATCTGGCACTCTCTTACGATCACCGTCTGATCGACGGCCGCGAGTCCGTGGGCTTCCTGGTTGCCATTAAAGAGCTGCTGGAAGATCCAACGCGTCTGCTGCTGGACGTCTAGTTTTAGCAGTCTTGCCCGGCGGCGCGTTGTCTGCCGGGCCTACAAAAGCACTACCTAACGATTACCTGAAGGATGGATAGAACACATGAACTTACATGAATATCAGGCCAAACAGCTGTTTGCCCGGTATGGCTTACCGGCTCCGGTGGGTTATGCCTGTACTACCCCGCGTGAAGCAGAAGAAGCCGCATCTAAAATCGGTTCCGGCCCTTGGGTAGTTAAGTGTCAGGTTCACGCTGGTGGCCGTGGTAAAGCGGGCGGTGTGAAGGTTGTTAAGAGTAAAGAAGAGATTCGTGCGTTTGCTGAACATTGGCTCGGCAAGCGTCTGGTAACGTACCAGACAGATGCGAACGGTCAGCCTGTCAACCAGATCCTGGTTGAAGCTGCAACTGACATCGCGAAAGAACTGTACCTGGGCGCGGTTGTTGACCGTAGCTCCCGTCGTGTGGTGTTCATGGCATCTACCGAAGGCGGCGTGGAAATCGAGAAAGTGGCAGAAGAGACGCCACATCTCATCCACAAAGTGGCGATCGATCCGCTGGCAGGCCCAATGCCTTACCAGGGCCGTGAGCTGGCGTTCAAACTGGGTCTGGAAGGCAAGCTGGTTCAGCAGTTCACCAAGATCTTCATGGGTCTGGCAACCATCTTCCTGGAGCGCGACCTGGCGCTGATCGAGATCAACCCGCTGGTCATCACCACTCAGGGCGACCTGATCTGCCTCGACGGCAAACTGGGCGCTGACGGCAACGCACTGTTCCGTCAGCCGGATCTGCGTGAAATGCGCGACCAGTCTCAGGAAGACCCGCGTGAAGCGCAGGCTGCACAGTGGGAACTGAACTACGTGGCGCTGGATGGCAACATCGGCTGCATGGTTAACGGCGCAGGCCTGGCGATGGGCACCATGGACATCGTTAAGCTGCACGGCGGTGAGCCTGCAAACTTCCTCGACGTGGGCGGTGGCGCAACCAAAGAGCGTGTAACCGAAGCGTTCAAAATCATCCTCTCTGATGACAACGTCAAAGCCGTGCTGGTTAACATCTTCGGCGGTATCGTGCGTTGCGACCTGATCGCAGACGGTATCATCGGTGCGGTAGAAGAAGTGGGTGTTAACGTCCCGGTTGTGGTGCGTCTGGAAGGTAACAACGCTGAACTCGGCGCGAAAAAACTGGCTGACAGCGGCCTGAATATTATTGCAGCGAAAAGTCTGACGGATGCAGCTCAGCAGGTTGTTGCCGCAGTGGAGGGGAAATAATGTCAGTTTTAATTAATAAAGATACCAAGGTTATCTGCCAGGGCTTCACCGGTAGCCAGGGGACTTTCCACTCCGAACAGGCGATTGCCTACGGCACGCAGATGGTTGGCGGCGTAACGCCAGGTAAAGGCGGCACCACGCACCTGGGCCTGCCGGTATTCAACACCGTGCGCGAAGCGGTTGAAGCGACGGGCGCGACCGCGACCGTTATTTACGTTCCGGCTCCGTTCTGCAAAGACTCGATTCTGGAAGCGATTGACGCGGGCATCAAGCTCATCATCACCATCACCGAAGGTATCCCGACGCTGGATATGCTGACCGTGAAAGTGAAGCTGGATGAAGCTGGCGTGCGCATGATCGGCCCGAACTGCCCGGGCGTTATCACCCCAGGCGAATGTAAAATCGGCATCATGCCGGGTCACATTCACAAACCGGGTAAAGTGGGTATCGTCTCCCGTTCCGGTACGCTGACCTATGAAGCGGTTAAGCAGACTACCGACTACGGTTTCGGCCAGTCCACCTGTGTGGGCATCGGAGGTGACCCCATCCCAGGTTCTAACTTCATTGATATCCTGAAAATGTTCCAGGAAGATCCGCAGACCGAAGCGATCGTGATGATCGGTGAGATCGGCGGTAGCGCAGAAGAAGAAGCGGCTGCGTATATCAAAGAACATGTGACCAAGCCGGTTGTCGGTTATATCGCAGGTGTGACAGCGCCGAAAGGTAAGCGTATGGGTCACGCAGGCGCGATTATCGCAGGTGGTAAAGGTACGGCTGATGAGAAATTCGCCGCGCTGGAAGCCGCTGGCGTGAAAACCGTTCGCAGCCTGGCGGATATCGGCGAAGCACTGAAATCCATCATTAAGTAAATCCTCTCTGCTCCCTGTAAAAGGGAGCGTTGAAGTAATAAGTGTCCGTTTCGACATGGTTGGCCGCTGTAAAGCGGCCTTTTTTAATGCCTGCGTTTCGCGACCAGCGTGAATTTGTAATCGTCGCTGTTAAACACGTTACGGCTGTATTCAAACACCCGCCCATCCTTCAGAAAGCCGCGTGACACCTTTTCCAGTATCGGTTTTGCCGGATCCAGCGCCAGCGCGTCGATCGCCTCCTGTGAGGGCATGATCGGAACCAGTTCCTGTTCACTGCGATCGATAACCATCTTCTTGATCTGTTCGATGTAGTGATATTTGGAATTTTCCATCACCTCCCAGGTGAGGTCGGCGAACATCGCCAGCGGCATCCACGTCTCTTCCAGATTCACCGGTTTTTGCTTAATAAAGCGCACCCGTTTGACATGCCACACTTTGTCATCCGGGCGAATGTTAAGCGTCTCAGCCAGTTTCACATCCGCTTTGATCACTTCGAATGTTTTTACGTCGCTGTGGGTATCGACGTTTCGGTCCGCCAGTTTTTCATAAAAGCCGGTAAGCTGATAAATGTCGTAATTGACGCGCTCCTCTCTCACATAGGAGCCGCTGCCCTGAATGCTCTCGATAATCTGCTCTTCAGTGAGGAGCTTCAGTGCCTGCCTCACCGTGACGCGACTGACGCTAAATGTCTCCTGCAGGCTGGATTCCGTCGGTAACGCATCACCGGGTTTTAACTCACCGGCGGTAATTTTCTCGCGAAGCGCATCCGCTATCTGCCGGTACATCGGTTTATTGCCCATGTCGTCTGCCTTCTAATACCTTTTCACGGAATTATGCCTCCAGCACAGAATTTGTAAATAATACAAATTAAATACAAATTATCGGTGTTAGTGAAAATGATCACATAAAGGTATCAGTTAGTCTGTCACAATCGATCCTGAACAATTACCCTTGAGTGTGAGGATCCTGATGAACCTGACGACCCTGACCCATCCCGACGCTGTCTGCGTGCAGGCGCAGTACACCAGTCGTGATGAAGCAATACGCCAGCTCACGATGCGGCTGGTGACGCTCGGCAAAATTACCGATGGCAATGCGTTTTTAACCGAAGTCTTTCATCGGGAATCGCTAGGCCCTACCGCGCTCGGCGAAGGGCTGGCAGTCCCGCATGGTAAATCAGCGGTGGTGAAAGAGGCGGCTTTTGCCGTAGCCACCCTGCGTGAACCGCTGAACTGGGAAGGCGTGGATGGCCCGGAAAATGTCGAACTGATTTTCCTGCTTGCCATTCCGCCGGCTGAAGCTGGCTCAACCCATATCCAGGTGCTGACGGAACTTACTTCTCGTCTGGCGGATGAAACTCTTCGGGCGCGCGTCATGGCGGCTACCACGGCAGCAGCGCTACTCGCCGCGCTGGACGATGCGCCACAGGAAGATGGCGTTGTCGCGTTCGTGGATGCGCCAACCATCGTTTGTGTAACTGCATGCCCCGCCGGCATTGCGCATACCTATATGGCCGCTGAGTATCTGGAAAAAGCGGGGCGTAAGCTTGGCGTAAACGTGGTGGTGGAAAAGCAGGGGGCGAACGGTATCGAAGGGCGGTTGACCGCGCAGCAGTTACGCACTGCGCAGGCCTGTATCATTGCCGCAGAAGTGGCTCTCAAAGAGAGCGAGCGTTTTCAGGGCATCCCGACGCTGTCCGTGCCGGTTGCGGAACCGCTTCGCCATGCCGAAGCGCTTATTAAGCGTGCGTTGGCCTTACCCCCCGCGGGAACGCATCGCCAGGTGCACACCGGCAATGATGTGAGCAAAAGCCTTAAAACGGAGCTTAAGCAGGCCCTGCTCAACGGTATTTCCTTTGCCGTGCCGCTGATTGTGGCGGGAGGCACGGTGCTGGCCGTCGCGGTATTGCTGGCACAGATGTTGGGATTACAGCATCTGTTTGAGCAAGAGAACTCATGGCTGTGGATGTATCGCAAACTCGGCGGGGGGATGTTAGGCACGTTAATGGTGCCGGTGCTGGCCGCGTATACTGCCTACTCGCTGGCAGATAAACCTGCTCTGGCGCCGGGTTTTGCGGCCGGTCTTGCCGCCAATATGATCGGTTCAGGTTTTTTAGGGGCGATTGCAGGTGGCCTGATTGCCGGCTATCTGATGCGCTGGGTGAAAAACCATATCCGTCTGAGTCAGCGTTATAACGGCTTTTTAACCTATTACCTCTACCCGGTGATTGGCGTGCTGGGCGCGGGCAGCCTGATGCTGTTCGTGATCGGCGAGCCGGTCGCGTGGATCAACTCCTCCCTCACGGCATGGCTTAACGGGCTCTCCGGTGCCAATGCGCTGCTACTGGGCACTCTGCTCGGTTTTATGTGCTCGTTCGATTTGGGGGGACCGGTCAACAAAGCGGCCTATGCGTTCTGTCTGGGGGCGATGGCCAACGGCGTTTACGGGCCGTATGCCATTTTTGCTTCCGTCAAAATGGTCTCGGCTTTTACCGTCACGGCTTCAACCATGCTGGCACCGCATCTCTTTAAACCGTTTGAAATCGAAACCGGCAAGTCGACGTGGCTGCTGGGCCTTGCGGGCATCACCGAAGGGGCAATTCCGATGGCCATTGAAGATCCGCTGCGGGTGATTGGCTCGTTTGTTGTTGGCTCGATGGCAACAGGGGCGATTATCGGTGCAATGGGCATCGGGTTGTCTACGCCGGGGGCGGGCATCTTCTCTCTCTTTTTACTGCATGACGCGGGGATGGGTGGCGCGATCGCGGCGGCAGGCTGGTTTGGCGCTGCGCTGGGGGGAACGATGCTCTCTACGCTCATCTTACTGTTCTGGCGACGTCAGGGCGTAAAAAAAGGCAAATACCTGACGGAAGACGTCACGCCATAAATTCATTTACAGGAAACGAAGATGAAAGCTGTATCTCGCGTTCATATCACGCCACATATGCACTGGGACCGTGAGTGGTATTTCACCACCGAAGCGTCGCGGATCCTTTTGGTCAATAACATGGAGGAGATCCTGACCCGTCTGGAGCAGGACGAAGAGTATAAATACTACGTTCTTGATGGACAGACCGCGGTACTGGAGGATTACTTCGCCGTCGTACCGGACAACCGGCCCCGGGTAAAAGCGCTGGTTGAGCGCGGAAAGCTGATTATCGGGCCGTGGTATACCCAGACCGACACCACGATTGTCAGTGGCGAATCGATCGTTCGCAACCTGATGTACGGGATGCGCGACTGCATGGAATTCGGTGAGCCGATGAAAATAGGGTATCTGCCGGATTCGTTTGGCATGTCCGGGCAACTTCCGCATATCTATAACGGCTTTGGTATCACCCGCACGCTGTTCTGGCGCGGATGTTCTGAGCGTCACGGCACCGATAAAACAGAATTTTTATGGCAGAGCGCAGACGGCAGCGAAGTTACGGCGCAGGTACTACCGCTGGGCTACGCGATTGGTAAGTACTTACCGGAGGATGAAGCGGGGCTGCGTAAACGGCTCGATACCTGGCTTACATTGCTGGAGAACGCTTCCGTGACGAAAGAGATTCTGCTGCCTAACGGTCACGACCAGATGCCCCTCCAGCAGAACATTTTCGCGGTGATGGATACCCTTCGAAAGATGTACCCGCAGCGGAAATTTGTGATGAGCCGGTTCGAGGAGGTCTTTGAACATACTGAAGCGCACCGTGACGAACTGGCGACGCTGAAAGGGGAGTTTATCGACGGCAAATACATGCGTGTACACCGGACAATCGGCTCCACACGGATGGACATCAAAATTGCCCACGCCCGCATTGAAAACAAAATCGTGAATATCCTCGAACCGCTGGCGGCGCTCGCCTGGATGCTGGGCTTCGAGTATCACCACGGTTTGCTGGAGAAAATGTGGAAAGAGATCCTCAAGAATCATGCTCACGACAGTATTGGCTGCTGCTGCAGCGACAAAGTGCATCGTGAGATTATGGCCCGGTTTGCGCTCGCTGAAGACATGGCCGATAACCTCACGCGTTTCTCGATGCGCAAGATTGTCGACAATATGCCGCAAAGCGAGGCCGACAAGCTGGTGATGTTCAATCTGATGCCCTGGCCCCGTGAAGAGGTGATTAACACCACCCTTCGTCTGCGCGCGAGCCAGTTCCGGTTGCGGGATGATAAAGGCAATGAGATCCCCTGTTTTATTCGCCGCGCCCGGGAAATAGACCCGGGGCTGATTGACCGGCAAATCGTGCACTATGGTAATTACGATCCGTTTATGGAATTTGATATCCAAATCTGTCAGATCCTGCCCGCGATGGGATACCGCACGCTTTACATCGAGCCCCAGGCTTCTGAAAAGAGGCTGCCCGCGAGGGCAAAAACGGATGCTCTGCTGGAAAACGCCTTCTGGCAAATTGATATAAATGACGATGGCACGCTGCGCCTGCGTGATAAAGAATCCGGACTTATTTATGACCGCGTACTGGAAATTGAAGAGGGGTCGGATGATGGCGATGAGTACGACTACTCGCCTTCCCGGGAAGAGTGGCGGCTCACTTCAGCGCACGGGCAGCATCATGTTGAGGTGATACAGGAAGCCTGGCAGAGCAGGGCGGTGATCCAGCATCGCATCGCCGTTCCGGCAAACCTGGCCGAGCGGTCGGCCCGCCTGCGCAATGGCGCTCTTGCGGTGGAATTTGAGGTCACTCTCAGCCATAACAGCAGGCGTGTAGATGTTGTGGCGCGTCTGGATAATCAGGCTGACGATCACCGGGTCCGCGTGCTTATCCCGACGCCGTTTATGACGGAGCAGGTACTGTCAGATACGCAGTTTGGCTCCATAACGCGCCCGGTTCGCGATGACGCGATGGCTAACTGGCAAGAAGAGGGCTGGAAAGAGGCACCGGTTCCCGTCTGGAATTTACTTAACTACGCCGTGCTGCAGCAGGAACGAAACGGGATCGCCCTGTTCACAGAAGGGTTACGCGAATTTGAAGTGGTGGGGGAGGCGGAAAAAGCGTTTGCTCTGACCCTTTTACGCGGTGTGGGCGTGTTGGGAAAGGAAGATTTACTGTTGCGCCCGGGCCGACCGTCCGGCATAAAAATGGCCGTTCCGGACTCGCAGCTTCGGGGCCGGCTCGATTGCCGTTTTAGCCTTCTGAGTTTTAGCGGCTCTCCCGAGAACGCCGGCGTTGCTCAGCAGGCGAAAGCGTGGCTTACCCCCGTCCAGTGTTATAACAAAATCCCCTGGGATGCCATGAAGCTTAACCGTGCGCCGTTCAGCACGCCGGACAGATACAGCCTGCTGACCCTTTCGCCGACAGGCTGTGTTATGAGCGCGATAAAAAAGGCGGAGGATCGGGACGCGCTTATCCTTCGTCTGTTCAATCCGTCGGAATCTGTGTCCTGTGATGCCTCTTTATCGTGGAATCAGGCGCTTAAAGGCTGTTGCGAGACGAATTTAAATGAACAGGTACTGGCAGGCAGGGGAGAAGAAAAGGGCATTACGGGCCTGTTCAGGCCTGGGCAATCGCGGACTTTTAGCCTGAAAACGGAAAGGTAGCGTCTGAAGTGAACAAAAGGCTGCGCGCAGGGCAGCCTTTTTTATTGAATAGTCACATTGTGGTGTTAATTTTAAGCGTGTCGCAGGTAAAATAAATGTAATTATCTGCGGCTATCGTCGCACAATGGAAAAAAAACGCGCTGACGACTACCTTTATACGTTAACGCGAATGTAAAGATGCGTTGTTCTTCAGCGTTAAAATAAATCACGTCTGTTTATATTCTTTCTTGCTTTTGATAACTCCAAATATCTCGTCGTACACATAGCATTAACAAGGTTTTTACCATTCTCACCACATTTAAACATGGTTAACAGAAACGGTGCTTTTTGATTTAAATCAAAGTTTAATCCTTGGAAAAAGGTGTCGAAAGGCGGTAAATTGTCCCCGATCAAAATGGCTGAAAAGTGGTAATTTTGCTATAAATTGATCGCCGTCGAAAAACGTAAATGTGATTCAATAAAAACCTGTTTATTGTAAGGGTTTTGCAGCGTATTATATTTGCGGGATCAATTTGAGTTTTTTATTAACGTATTTGTAACCTATCGTCATTGCTTTTATCCTTTCTCAGGCTAAGCGCGACGACATGGATGCGAATAATTTGTATTGGGGCATGTGTGTGAATCCTTTTCTAACGGGGTTCACTCTCGGAGTCTTCATGCGATGAGCAAGGAGTCATGATGTTAGATATAGTCGAACTGTCGCGCTTACAGTTTGCCTTGACCGCGATGTACCACTTCCTGTTTGTGCCACTAACGCTCGGTATGGCGTTCCTGCTGGCCATCATGGAAACGGTCTACGTCCTCTCCGGCAAACAGATTTATAAAGATATGACCAAGTTCTGGGGCAAGTTGTTTGGTATCAACTTTGCACTGGGCGTGGCTACCGGTTTGACCATGGAGTTCCAGTTCGGGACTAACTGGTCTTACTATTCTCACTACGTTGGGGATATCTTCGGTGCGCCGCTGGCCATTGAAGGTCTGATGGCCTTCTTCCTCGAATCCACCTTTGTAGGTCTGTTCTTCTTCGGTTGGGACCGTCTGGGCAAAGTCCAGCATATGGCGGTGACCTGGCTGGTGGCACTCGGTTCGAACCTGTCCGCACTGTGGATCCTGGTCGCGAACGGCTGGATGCAGAACCCTATCGCGTCTGATTTCAACTTCGAAACCATGCGTATGGAGATGGTCAGCTTTGCCGAGCTGGTGCTGAACCCGGTCGCACAGGTTAAATTCGTTCACACCGTGGCGTCTGGCTATGTGTGCGGCGCGATGTTTGTACTGGGCATCAGCTCTTACTACATGCTGCGTGGTCGTGACTTCGCGTTTGCTAAGCGCTCCTTTGCTATCGCTGCAAGCTTCGGTATGGCTGCAATCCTCTCTGTTATCGTGCTGGGTGATGAATCCGGTTACGAAATGGGTGACGTGCAGAAAACCAAACTGGCCGCAATCGAAGCCGAATGGGAAACCCAACCCGCGCCTGCTGCCTTTACTCTGTTCGGTGTTCCCGACCAGGATGCACAGGAAAACCGCTTCGCCATTCAAATTCCTTACGCGCTCGGCATCATTGCCACCCGCTCCGTCGACAAGCAGGTGACGGGTCTGAAAGAGCTGATGGTGCAGCATGAAGGCCGTATTCGTAACGGTATGAAAGCCTACGCGCTGCTGGAGCAGCTGCGTGCGGGTTCTACCGACCAGGCCGTGCGTGACCAGTTCAACGATGTGAAGAAAGATCTGGGTTACGGTCTGCTGCTGAAACGCTATACCCCGAACGTCTCCGACGCGACGGAAGCGCAAATCCAGATGGCGACCAAAGACTCCATTCCACGCGTTGCGCCACTGTACTTCGCATTCCGTATCATGGTGGGCTGCGGCATCATCATGCTGCTGATCATTGCGGCGTCCTTCTGGTCCGTGATTCGTAACCGCATCGGTGAGAAAAAATGGCTGCTGCGTACCGCGCTGTATGGTATTCCACTTCCGTGGATTGCTATCGAATCCGGCTGGTTTGTAGCGGAATATGGCCGTCAGCCATGGGCGATCGGTGAGGTGCTGCCAACGGCGGTAGCGAACTCCTCTCTGACTGCAGGCGATCTGATCTTCTCCATGCTGCTGATTTGTGGTCTGTACACCCTGTTCCTGGTGGCTGAACTGTTCCTGATGTTCAAGTTCGCGCGCCTTGGCCCAAGCAGCCTGAAAACCGGTCGCTATCACTACGAGCAGTCCGGTGCGACTACTCAGCCGGCACGCTAAGACAGGAGTCATCAAATGATCGATTATGAAGTATTGCGTTTTATCTGGTGGCTGCTGGTCGGTATTCTGCTGATCGGTTTCGCAGTCACTGACGGTTTCGACATGGGGGTGGGGATGCTCACCCGTTTCCTCGGTCGTAATGACACCGAGCGTCGAATCATGATTAACTCCATCGCCCCGCACTGGGACGGTAACCAGGTGTGGCTGATCACCGCAGGCGGCGCGCTGTTCGCTGCCTGGCCGATGGTCTACGCGGCTGCGTTCTCCGGTTTCTATGTGGCGATGATTCTGGTGCTGGCTTCTTTATTCTTCCGTCCGGTTGGTTTCGACTACCGTTCCAAGATTGAAGACACCCGCTGGCGCAACATGTGGGACTGGGGCATCTTCATTGGTAGCTTCGTTCCACCGCTGGTGATTGGCGTGGCGTTCGGTAACCTGCTGCAGGGTGTACCGTTCCACATCGATGAATACATGCGTCTTTACTACACCGGTAACTTCTTCCAGCTGCTGAATCCGTTTGGTCTCCTGGCAGGCGTGGTGAGTGTGGCAATGATCATTACTCAGGGTGCGACCTATCTGCAGATGCGTACCGTAGGTGAACTGCATCTTCGCTCTCGTGCAACGGCGCAGGTTGCTGCGCTTATTACCCTGGTGTGCTTCGCACTGGCCGGCGTATGGGTGATGTACGGTATCGACGGTTATGTCATTACGTCTGCAATTAACCACACGGCACCGTCTAACCCGCTGACGAAAGAAGTGGCACGTCAGGCTGGCGCGTGGCTGGTGAACTTCAATAATATGCCTGTTCTGTGGGCTATTCCGGCTCTGGGTGTGTTGCTGCCGCTGCTGACGATACTGACGTCACGTCTGGAAAAAGGTGCCCTGGCATTTGTATTTTCCTCACTGACGCTGGCGTGCATTATTCTGACTGCAGGTATCGCGATGTTCCCATTCGTCATGCCGTCCAGCACGATGATGAATGCAAGCCTGACCATGTGGGATGCAACGTCCAGCCAGCTGACGCTTAACCTGATGACGTATGTTGCTTGCGTGTTCGTACCGATTATCCTGCTGTACACCGCCTGGTGTTACTGGAAAATGTTCGGTCGTATCACGAAAGAAGATATTGAAAGCAACACTCATTCTCTGTACTAAGTAAGGAGCTGAATATGTGGTATTTCGCATGGATTTTAGGGACGCTTCTTGCCTGTGCATTTGGTGTCATTACTGCCCTGGCGCTTGAGCACGTCGAAGCGTCTAAAGCAGGTGAAGACAAACACTAATGAACATTATCGCGACGCTTTACGCGGTAATGGATAAGCGCCCGTTAAGGGCGCTTTCTTTAGTGATGGCATTACTGCTGGCAGGTTGTATCTTCTGGGACCCTTCGCGCTTTGCAGCGAAGACCAGCGAGCTTGAGATCTGGCACGGCTTCCTCATTATGTGGGCGGTGTGCGCAGGTGTGATCCACGGCGTAGGCTTTCGTCCGAAAGCGCTGCACTGGCAGGGGATTTTCTGCCCACTTATCGCCGATCTGGTGCTTCTCGCTGGCTTGATTTTCTTCTTCTTCTGAATAAGAAATGTCCGTTAATGATATGGGCTTACCCTGGCCCATAAAAATTTACTCTCCGTTTACTTTCTCCCATTCCAAACCATCTTTCCCGCGCGTATAGTAGCGAAGTTTAAAAGCTCTAACTTTTGTTGCATTACCGGGATGTAAAGTGAATACAACGCTGTTTCGATGGCCGGTTCGTGTCTATTACGAAGATACCGATGCCGGGGGTGTGGTTTACCACGCCAGCTACGTTGCTTTTTATGAACGGGCACGCACAGAGATGCTGCGCCATCATCACTTTAGTCAACAGGAGCTGTTGGCTGAGCGAGTTGCCTTCGTGGTTCGCAAGATGACGCTTGAGTATTTTGCGCCTGCCAGACTCGACGATATGCTCGAAGTCCAAACTGAAATTACATCAATGCGCGGAACCTCAATGGTTTTCACGCAGCGGATAGTCAATGCAGAAAATACGGTACTGAACTCAGCTGAAGTCCTGATCGTCTGTGTTGATCCAACCATAATGAAGCCTCGTGCGCTTCCTAAGTCTATTGTCGCGGAGTTTAAGCAGTGACTGACATGAATATCCTTGATTTGTTCCTGAAGGCAAGCCTTCTGGTTAAACTTATCATGTTGATTTTGATTGGTTTTTCAATCGCATCCTGGGCCATCATCATCCAGAGAACGCGTATCCTCAATGCGGCTGGCCGTGAAGCAGAAGCGTTTGAAGATAAGTTCTGGTCGGGTATTGAGCTTTCTCGTCTGTATCAGGAAAGCCAGGGACGCCGTGATAACCTCGTAGGCTCCGAACAGATTTTCTATAGCGGATTCAAAGAGTTTGCTCGTTTGCATCGCGCAAACAGCCACGCGCCTGAAGCGGTTGTGGAAGGTGCCTCGCGTGCGATGCGTATCTCCATGAATCGCGAGCTGGAAAACCTTGAAACGCATATTCCTTTCCTGGGAACCGTTGGTTCCATCAGCCCGTATATCGGTCTGTTTGGTACGGTCTGGGGGATTATGCACGCCTTTATCGCCCTGGGGGCGGTGAAGCAGGCGACGTTGCAGATGGTTGCCCCGGGTATTGCAGAAGCACTGATTGCGACCGCTATCGGTCTGTTTGCGGCGATCCCGGCGGTTATGGCTTACAACCGTCTGAACCAGCGCGTGAATAAACTGGAACTGAACTACGACAACTTTATGGAAGAGTTCACCGCGATTCTGCACCGTCAGGCGTTTACCAGTACCGAGAGTAACAAGGGGTAAACCATGGCCAGATCGCGTGGACGAAATCGTCGCGAGCTCAAGTCCGAAATCAATATCGTTCCACTGCTGGACGTTCTGTTGGTACTGCTGCTGATCTTCATGGCGACAGCACCCATCATTACCCAGAGCGTGGAGGTTGATCTGCCGGATGCGACAGAATCACAGGCGGTAAGCACCAATGACGATCCTCCGGTCATCATTGAGGTTTCCGGTGTAGGGCAATACAGCGTAGTGGTAGAAAAAGATCGTATGGATCAACTGCCACCTGAGCAGGTTATTGCTGAAGCGCAGCGACGCCTGGAGTCAAATCCGAAAACGGTCTTCTTAATCGGTGGCGCGAAAGACGTACCATACGATGAAATTATTAAAGCGCTGAACTTGCTACATAGCGCGGGCGTTAAGTCAGTTGGCTTAATGACTCAGCCTATTTGATCATCTGCGTAGTTTTTGGGAACCGATAGTGTCAAAGGCAACCGAACAGAACGACAAGCTTAAGCGAGCGATAATCGTCTCCGCAGTGCTGCACGTTATTCTTTTTGCAGTGCTGATCTGGAGTTCGTTCGACGAGCACATTGATGCATCATCGGGCGGCGGTGGAGGCTCTTCCATTGACGCCGTCATGGTGGATCCCGGTGCGGTAGTGCAGAACTATAACCGCGAGCAACAGCAGAAGGCGAGCGCAAAACGGGCTGAAGAGCAGCGTGAAAAACAGGCGCAACAGCAAGCGGAAGAACTGCGTGAAAAGCAGGCCGCTGAGCAGGAGCGACTGAAGCAGCTTGAGAAAGAACGTTTGCAGGCGCAGGAAGCGGCGAAAGAGCAGGCGGAACAGCAGAAGCAAGCTGAAGAGGCCGCGAAGAAAGCTCAGGAACAGCAGAAGCAGGCGGAAGAGGCGGCAGCCAAAGCCGCGGCGGACGCGAAAGCACAAGCTGATGCCCAGGCAAAATTAGCGGCGGAAGCGGCGAAGAAAGCCGCAGCCGATGCTCAGAAGAAAGCTGAAGCCGAAGCGGCGAAGAAAGCCGCTGCTGATGCTCAGAAGAAAGCTGAAGCGGAAGCGGCAAAAAAAGCTGCTGCTGATGCTCAGAAAAAAGCTGAAGCGGAAGCCGCGAAGAAAGCTGCTCAGGAAGCAGAGAAGAAAGCTGCTGCCGATGCTGCGAAGAAAGCGGCTGCTGCCGAGAAGGCTGCAGCAGAAAAAGCGGCCGCTGCTGAAAAAGCCGCAGCAGAGAAGAAAGCCGCCGCCGAGAAAGCGGCTGCTGACAAAAAAGCTGCAGCAGAAAAAGCCGCTGCCGATAAGAAAGCTGCTGCAGAGAAAGCCGCCGCCAAAAAAGCGGCCGCCGCTGAGAAAGCCGCGGATGCCGCTGGCGTTGACGATCTCCTGGGCGACCTGAGTTCTGGTAAGAATGCGCCGAAAGCGGGCGGTGGTGCGAAAGGCAGTGGTCAGCCCTCTAAAGACAGTGGTACTTCTGGTGCCAATGGTGGGGCGACGGGTGCTGATATCAGCGCTTATGCTAAGCAAATTCAGGTTGCGATTCAGAACCGCCTGTTTGATGCAAGCATCTATCAGGGCAAACAATGTGTACTGCATATCAACCTTGCGCCAGATGGTAGGTTGAAAAGCGTGACCTCTGAAGGGGGCGATCCTGCGCTTTGTCAGGCAGCATTGGCCGCTGCAAGGTCGGCGAACATTCCTAAACCGCCTAGTGAGGCTGTTTATGAACGGATAAAAGATGCCAAACTGGACTTTAAACTGTAATCGACTGTCCTTACGGAAGTATGAAAAACAGTCTATTGTCCTAACGAGTGTTTAGTAGTTTTGTCTATTTGGGTTTGTTAACATTCTGCTAAATTATCGTGGGTAAGGTTACCCGGATAAGGGAGATATGATGAAGCAGGCATTACGTGTAGCATTTGGTTTTTTAATGCTGTGGGCAGCAGTACTGCACGCAGAAGTACGTATCGAGATCACCCAGGGGGTGGATTCGGCACGCCCAATCGGTGTTGTTCCGTTCCAGTGGGCCGGACCTGGCGCTGCGCCTGAAGATGCCGGTGGCATCGTTGCGGCTGACCTGCGTAACAGCGGTAAATTCAACCCATTAGATCGTTCTCGTCTGCCTCAGCAGCCGGGCAGCGCGCAGGAAGTACAGCCTGCTGCATGGTCTGCACTCGGTATCGATGCTGTCGTTGTTGGTCAGGTTACACCTAACCCGGACGGCTCTTACAACGTTGCCTGGCAGCTGGTTGATACCGGCGGTGCACCGGGTACCGTTCTGGCACAGAACTCTTACAAGGTCACTAAACAGTACCTGCGCTACGCGGCACACGCTGCCAGCGATGCGGTATTTGAAAAACTGACCGGCATTAAAGGTGCGTTCCGTACCCGTATTGCTTATGTGGTACAGACCAATGGCGGTCAGTTCCCGTATGAGCTGCGCGTATCTGACTACGATGGTTACAATCAGTTCCTGGTGAAACGTTCTTCTCAGCCGCTGATGTCTCCAGCCTGGTCTCCGGACGGTTCTAAACTGGCTTATGTTACCTTCGAAAGCGGTCGTTCAGCGCTGGTTATCCAGACGCTGGCTAACGGTGCTGTTCGCCAGGTTGCGTCGTTCCCTCGTCACAACGGTGCGCCTTCGTTCTCTCCGGACGGTACCAAACTGGCGTTTGCGCTCTCTAAAACCGGTAGCCTGAACCTGTACGTGATGGACATTGGCTCTGGTCAAATTCGCCAGGTGACCGATGGTCGCAGCAACAACACCGAACCGTCCTGGTTCCCGGACAGCCAGAACCTGGCATTTACGTCTGACCAGGCAGGTCGTCCACAAATCTATAAAGTGAACGTCAACGGCGGTGCTCCACAGCGTATTACCTGGGAAGGTTCGCAGAACCAAAACGCGGACGTGAGCAGCGACGGTAAATTTATGGTAATGGTCAGCTCCAACGGTGGGCAGCAGCACATTGCCAAACAAGATCTGGTAGCGGGTGGCGTTCAAGTTCTGTCGTCAACGTTCCTGGATGAAACGCCAAGTCTGGCACCTAACGGCACTATGGTAATCTACAGCTCTTCTCAGGGGATGGGATCTGTGCTGAATCTGGTTTCTACAGATGGGCGTTTCAAAGCGCGTATTCCGGCAACTGATGGACAGGTAAAATCACCTGCCTGGTCGCCGTATCTGTAAATAATAATTAATTGATTACTAAAGGAATCATAGAAATGCAACTGAACAAAGTGCTGAAGGGGCTGATGATCGCTCTGCCTGTAATGGCAATCGCAGCGTGTTCTTCTAACAAGAATGCAAGCAATGACCAGAGCGGCGAAGGCATGATGGGTGCCGGTACCGGTATGGACGCGAATGGCAATGGCAACATGTCTTCTGAAGAGCAAGCGCGTCTTCAGATGCAGCAGCTGCAGCAGAACAACATCGTTTACTTCGATCTGGATAAATACGACATCCGTTCTGACTTCGCTGCGATGCTGGATGCTCACGCTAACTTCCTGCGTAGCAACCCGTCTTACAAAGTCACCGTAGAAGGTCACGCGGACGAACGTGGTACTCCAGAGTACAACATCTCCCTGGGTGAACGTCGTGCTAACGCCGTTAAAATGTACCTGCAGGGTAAAGGCGTTTCTGCTGACCAGATCTCCATCGTTTCTTACGGTAAAGAAAAACCTGCAGTACTGGGTCACGACGAAGCGGCTTACTCCAAAAACCGTCGTGCCGTACTGGTTTACTAAGAGAATTGCATGAGCAGTAACTTCAGACATCATCTGTTGAGTCTGTCGTTACTGGTTGGAATAGCGGCCCCCTGGGCCGCTTTTGCTCAGGCACCAATCAGTAGTGTCGGCTCAGGCTCGGTAGAAGACCGGGTCACTCAACTCGAGCGTATTTCTAACGCTCACAGTCAGCTTTTAACCCAACTCCAGCAACAACTTTCCGACAACCAAAACGATATTGATTCTCTCCGTGGTCAGATTCAGGAAAGCCAGTATCAGCTTAACCAGGTTGTGGAACGTCAGAAGCAAATCTTGCTGCAGATGGATAGTCTCAGCAGCGGTGGCGCAGCTGCGCAGCCAGCTGCAGGCGATCAGAGCGGTGCGGCGACGTCGACCCCTGCTCCTGCGGCAGATGCTTCGGCCTCGACGGGAGCGCCTGTTCAGAGCGGTGACGCGAATACGGACTACAACGCGGCCATTGCCCTGGTACAGGATCAATCTCGTCAGGATGACGCTATCGTTGCGTTTCAGAACTTTGTGAAGAAATACCCTGATTCTACTTATCTGCCAAATGCAAATTATTGGCTGGGTCAGCTGAATTACAACAAGGGTAAAAAGGACGATGCGGCGTTTTATTTTGCCTCAGTGGTGAAAAATTACCCGAAATCGCCAAAAGCGCCTGATGCGATGTTTAAAGTCGGTGTCATCATGCAGGACAAAGGTGACACTGCGAAAGCGAAAGCGGTTTATCAGCAGGTGGTTGCTAAATTCCCTGGCACCGAAGGTGCGAAGCAGGCGCAAAAACGTCTGAATTCGATGGGATGATTATCGCATGACCAGAAATCGCGTTATTTCTGGTCGTGCAGCATGATTCGTAAGCAGTTAAGTGATCTTCATCGAAATTTTTGTTGCGCTGAATTCTTAAATCAGTAATATATGCCGCCGTTGCCACGGGATATCAAACAACGTGAAAACAGCGTAAAAGTGGGTCGTTAGCTCAGTTGGTAGAGCAGTTGACTTTTAATCAATTGGTCGCAGGTT
>NZ_JARVRQ010000018.1:0-29148 GCF_030209635.1 Enterobacter sp. MEB024
TCACCGTCGCGAGGTGGCGTATATTACGCTTTCCTCTTTCAGAGTCAACCCTGAAATTCAGGATTTTTTCTCTTCAACCGACCGGGTTATCTGTGAAGTGATTCACATCCGCCGTGTCGATGGAGGCGCATTATAGGGAGTTCTCTGCAGGCCGCAACCGCTAAATGACAGAAAAATGACTGACTGCTGCATTCCCCAGCAAAACCCCGCCTTATACCCTTTTACACACAGACTTATCCACAGAGATACGAAAAAGTGAAAATTCGCGAGCGTTGCGCAAACGTTTTCGTTAAAATGCTCGCGCTTAACAAGGATGCCTCGTCAGGTGTGTTAGATGAGTTTTTCGCTGGAAAATTCATCTAACGCTCTCTGTAATCGTGAAATCCAGGGGATTTACCATGCAACAACGTCGTCCAGTCCGCCGCGCTCTGCTCAGTGTTTCTGATAAAGCCGGTATCGTCGAATTCGCTCAGGCACTTTCTGCACGCGGTGTGGAGCTGCTTTCTACAGGTGGTACCGCTCGCCTGTTAGCAGAGAAAGGTCTGCCGGTAACCGAAGTGTCCGATTACACCGGTTTTCCGGAAATGATGGATGGACGCGTCAAGACCCTGCACCCGAAGGTCCACGGCGGTATTCTTGGTCGTCGCGGCCAGGACGACGGCATTATGGAAAAGCATGATATCGCGCCAATCGACATGGTCGTCGTTAACCTCTACCCGTTTGCACAGACCGTTGCCCGCGAAGGCTGCTCTCTGGAAGACGCCGTCGAAAACATTGATATCGGCGGCCCAACCATGGTGCGCTCAGCGGCTAAGAACCATAAAGATGTTGCCATCGTGGTGAAGAGCAGCGACTACAACACCATTATTAATGAGATGGATGCCAACGAAGGGTCGCTGACGCTGGAGACGCGTTTCGACCTCGCCATCAAAGCATTCGAGCACACCGCCGCGTACGACAGCATGATCGCCAACTACTTCGGTAGCCTGGTGCCTGCTTATCATGGCGAAAGCACTGAACCTTCCGGCCGCTTCCCGCGTACGCTGAACCTGAACTTCATTAAGAAGCAGGATATGCGTTACGGAGAGAACAGCCACCAGCAGGCTGCCTTCTATATAGAAGAAGAGGTAAAAGAAGCCTCTGTTGCGACCGCACAGCAGGTTCAGGGCAAGGCACTCTCCTATAACAACATCGCTGACACCGATGCAGCGCTCGAGTGCGTGAAAGCGTTCAGTGAACCCGCCTGCGTAATCGTGAAGCACGCGAACCCATGTGGCGTAGCGGTAAGCACCTCCATTCTCGACGCCTATGATCGCGCGTATAAAACCGACCCAACCTCCGCATTCGGCGGCATTATCGCCTTCAACCGCGAGCTGGACGCTGACACAGCACAGGCCATCATCTCCCGTCAGTTTGTCGAAGTGATCATCGCTCCTTCTGCATCCGACGAAGCCCTGAAAATCACCGCGGCAAAACAGAACGTGCGCGTACTGGTGTGTGGCCAGTGGGCTGAGCGCGTACCGGGTCTGGACTTCAAACGCGTGAACGGCGGTCTGCTGGTTCAGGATCGCGATCTGGGCATGGTCACCGCGGGCGATCTGCGCGTCGTGACGAAACGCCAGCCTACCGAGCAGGAACTGCGTGACGCGCTGTTCTGCTGGAAGGTTGCGAAGTTCGTGAAATCCAACGCGATTGTCTATGCAAAAGAGAACATGACTATCGGAATAGGCGCAGGCCAGATGAGCCGCGTTTACTCCGCGAAAATTGCCGGTATCAAAGCGGCCGATGAAGGTCTGGAAGTGAAAGGCTCGGCAATGGCTTCTGACGCCTTCTTCCCGTTCCGTGACGGTATCGACGCTGCTGCGGCAGTGGGCATTACCTGTGTTATCCAGCCTGGCGGCTCAATCCGTGACGACGAAGTCATTGCCGCTGCTGACGAACACGGTATTGCGATGATCTTCACCGACATGCGTCACTTCCGCCATTAATCCACGGAGCAGAAAATGAAAGTATTAGTCATTGGTAATGGCGGGCGCGAGCACGCTCTGGCGTGGAAAGCGGCCCAGTCGCCGCAGGTAAAAACCGTCTTTGTGGCACCGGGTAATGCCGGTACTGCGCTGGAACCCACGTTACAGAACGTCGCTATCGGCGTGACCGATATCCCGGCCCTGTTGAGCTTTGCTCAGCAGGAGAAAATCGATCTGACCATCGTGGGTCCGGAAGCGCCGCTGGTGATTGGCGTCGTTGACGCCTTCCGGGCTGCTGGCCTGCAAATCTTCGGCCCAACGGAAGGGGCTGCACAGCTGGAAGGTTCGAAAGCCTTCACCAAAGATTTCCTCGCACGTCATAACATCCCGACGGCGGAATATCAGAATTTCACCGAAGTAGAGCCAGCCCTGGCTTACTTACGTGAAAAAGGTGCGCCTATCGTTATCAAAGCCGACGGTCTGGCCGCCGGTAAAGGCGTTATCGTGGCGATGACGCTCGAGGAAGCCGAAGCCGCGGTTCAGGATATGCTGGCAGGCAACGCCTTTGGCGATGCGGGCCATCGCATCGTGATTGAAGAGTTCCTTGACGGTGAAGAGGCGAGCTTTATCGTGATGGTCGACGGCGAGCATGTTCTGCCAATGGCCACCAGCCAGGATCATAAACGCGTTGGCAATGCAGATACCGGGCCGAACACCGGCGGTATGGGCGCTTACTCCCCTGCCCCTGTGGTCACTGACGAAGTGCATCAGCGCACCATGGACCGCATTATCTGGCCAACCGTCAAAGGCATGGCTGCTGAAGGTAATACTTACACCGGTTTCCTCTATGCAGGCCTGATGATCGACAAACAGGGCAATCCGAAGGTGATTGAGTTCAACTGCCGCTTCGGCGATCCGGAAACACAGCCAATCATGCTGCGCATGAAATCTGACCTGGTGGAACTGTGTCTTGCCGCCTGTGAAGGTAAGCTGGATGAGAAAACGTCTGAGTGGGATGAACGTGCTTCTCTGGGCGTGGTGATTGCTGCGGGGGGTTATCCGGGTAATTACAATACCGGTGATGAGATCCACGGTTTACCGCTGGAAGAAGTGGAAGGCGCGAAGGTATTCCACGCCGGCACGAAGCTGTCTGACGACGATCGCGTGCTGACCAATGGCGGCCGTGTACTGTGCGCGACCGCGCTGGGTCACACCGTTGCAGAAGCACAGAAGCGTGCCTATGCGCTGATGGCAGATATTCACTGGAATGGAAGCTTTAGCCGCCAGGATATCGGTTATCGCGCAATTGCGCGTGAGCAGGGCGAGTAATTCTTCAGCCAGCCCCTCTCCCGTCAGGGAGAGGGGACGTCACTCAAAAACTCTTTTCTGTCGGCTGCCAGGTGCAGAAGTCTTCGTTCGCGACCAGCAGCAGTTGAGAACCTTCCGGCGCTTCCAGCCACGCCACACTCACTTCCATTGATGAATGCCGCTGACGGCGCTCAATATGTTCGGTTGCCCAGGCTTCAAGCTCAGGCTTAACGGTTT
Organism: Enterobacter sp. MEB024; assembly: GCF_030209635.1. Classification (NCBI taxonomy): domain Bacteria; kingdom Pseudomonadati; phylum Pseudomonadota; class Gammaproteobacteria; order Enterobacterales; family Enterobacteriaceae; genus Enterobacter; species Enterobacter sp. MEB024. Next base: position 3,513 of record NZ_JARVRQ010000018.1, read on the forward strand.
GCCCTTCGCAGGTTGTTACCGTGCCATCGGCATGCCAGCGCCCCTGGCGCAGCACAACGCGTCCCTGACGCAGCGCATCGCTGGTCTGGCGGATTTGTTCGGCACGATAACGATAGAGTGCGACTTGATCGCTGGAAAGCTGCTGTTTTTGACCGCTGACTTCCCGCTGCATAAAGCTCAGCTCGCCATGGTCATCAAAACGCACTTTCACATGTTCGGGGGTCTTGCTGTAGACATTCAGTTCTATCAGCGACAGGTCATCGCCCTGCCAGCGATACTCCGCGGTCGACGTATTGCCGTTATGCCACGGACTGAAAGCAGAAAGCAGATGCACTTCGCCGCCAGAATCTTTGCGCCAGATCCTCACCGCACCCTGGTTGTCAGCGTAGCCGCTGGCGGTAAACGGTGGCAGAGAGGTGTCGTGGCTACAGGCGGACAGAAACATCACGCCCGCCAGCGCGAAAAGACCACGCCAGACAGACAAAAGGGGCGTTGCCGCCCCTTCGTTAAAACTGTTCACTGCCACGCGTCTTACTTAACAGCGTCTTTCAGTGCTTTACCAGAAACAAATGCCGGCACGTTAGCTGCGGCGATTTTGATTTCTTTACCGGTCTGCGGGTTGCGGCCAGTACGCTCAGCGCGGTGGTTCACTTTGAAGGTACCGAAACCAACCAGTTGTACAGCATCACCTTCTTTCAGAGACTCAGTAATAGCAGCCAGGGTAGATTCCAGAGCAGCTTTAGCCTGCACTTTAGACAGATCAGCCTTGTCCGCAATTACATCAATCAGTTGAGTCTTGTTCATAAGTTATCCTTTCAATGTGTTTATCGCTTGCTAAGCATCGAGTGCGACGAAAATGCCAAAAAAGCACTCTCCTGCATACACGCACCGATAGCCACTTTTTTTCGCCCCCCAAATGTAGACCAGACAAGGGGCGAAAGGGAAGAGTCGAGGAGCGACAAAACGAGCGTTATATCAAGTTTTGTTGTCTCATTGGTTAAAAATTATACCAATATTGCTCTCACCAGCCTCACGTAAGTCCGCACGGAGCCCTTTTATCAGCTCAATATCGCGTTCTTCACACTCTGCCAGCAGGCGGAAAATTTCCCACTGGATATCCCATTCCTGCTCAACCGCGGGGTTCACTCGCAGCTCTTCGTCGGTCATTTCCCGACCTTCCTGGGTCATTTCCAGCATCGCGACGGTCGTAATGGATGCCTTGCTGACTTCGATAGCATGCTCCAGCGTTTCACCGCTCAGACGGGAATGAATCAGTTCGCTTAATGCCACGCAGGCATCAATGGCCGGATAGACACCATACAGGTCGTAGTCATCCGCCGCCGGGATCGCCTCTTCAAGCTTTTCAAGCTGAGAGTCGAAGTTCACCTTAGCGTCTTTGACCGTCAGCGTCTCCCAGATTAAATCCAGGATGCGGCGATAAATCTGCCCTTCACCAAAGCCTGTCTGCTTGCAGAACGCGGCATAGTTGGGATACATGCGCTCGCACAGGCAAGCCATAAAAGTCACGTGCTGCCAGCTTTCCAGCTTCTCAAGGCGCAGATGAATCGGGTTTTGTAGCATGATGAGGTCTCGAATCGAAAATTAGCCGCAGTTTACCTGAATCATCACTGAATTTCTTGCCAACGCGTAAAAGCCGGACGCCCTGACGCTACCGCATCAGCCCAGCGGGTGGGCTCCGGTAAGCGATACCCTTTCATGCAGCGCTGCACCCACGCCAGCGCACTGTCCGTGCTCACCCGATGCCCGGTGGCGATAAACAGGGGGTTACAACGCGCTTTACTGCGCCAGACCCACGCCAGTTGCTCACCCTTATCGATGAGAGGTGCCAGCGCGCCTGGCTCGGCGGAGAGCGGCTCAAACGCACCGCACAGGCGTTTTTTAGCCACACCGATGGTGGGGACATCCACCAGCAGCCCAAAGTGGCTGGCGACGCCTAAGCGGCGCGGATGAGAGATACCATGGCCGTCGACAAACAGCAGGTCGGGTTTTTGCGAGAGTTGCTCCCACGCTGCCAGCAGCGCGGGATATTCACGGAATGAGAGAAAGCCAGGAATGTACGGCATGGTGGTGGCGATACGCGCCACCTTGTACTCCACCAGTTCCAGCGAGGGATACTTCAGCAGCACCATTGCCGCCCGCGTCACTTCACCTCCCTGCTCAAACCCCACATCTGCTCCGCCAATGTACTGCGGCGGGTCTGTGTCCAGACGATCCTCACGGATCACGGATGAGGCCAGTTCTATCTGTTGAGCGCGTAATGACGCGAGATCCATAACCACTCCTTACTGATGATAATGTGCAGAAAGTCGGTGCACCGCCTCCACAAACGCGCCAGCGTGTTCTGGCGGTACATCCTGATGAATACCGTGCCCGAGGTTGAACACGTGTCCTTCGCCCTGGCCGAAACCAGCAAGAATGGAGGCCACCTCTTCCTCAATACGGGCAGGCTGAGCATAGAGCATAGACGGGTCCATGTTGCCCTGCAGCGCCACTTTGTCACCCACGCGACGGCGCGCATCGGCAATATCGGTTGTCCAGTCGAGACCCAATGCGTCACAGCCGGTTGCGGCCATGGCTTCCAGCCACTGCCCGCCGCCTTTGGTGAACAGCGTCACCGGCACCCGGCGACCTTCGTTTTCACGCAGCAGGCCATCGACGATTTTATGCATGTAATACAGCGAGAACTGCTGGTAATCGCGCCCGGTCAGCACGCCGCCCCAGGTATCGAAAATCATCACCGACTGCGCGCCTGCTTTAATCTGCGCGTTAAGATAGAGTGTGACGCTCTTCGCCAGCTTGTCGAGCAGCGTATGCAGCGCCTGTGGCTCCGCGTACATCATCTTTTTAATGACGGTAAAGGCTTTGCTGCTGCCACCTTCTACCATATAGGTCGCCAGCGTCCACGGGCTGCCTGAGAAGCCAATCAGCGGCACTTCGCCTTTCAGTTCACGGCGAATTGTGCGCACGGCGTTCATCACATACCCCAGCTCCTGCTCAGGATCCGGTACTGGCAGCTTATCAACGTCGGCTTTGCTTTTGATCGGGGAGGTGAAACGCGGACCTTCACCGGTTTCGAAATAGAGCCCAAGGCCCATGGCATCCGGAATGGTCAGAATGTCCGAAAAGAGAATAGCGGCATCCAGCGGGTAGCGTCGCAGCGGCTGGAGCGTCACTTCGCAGGCCAGCTCGGCATTTTTGCACAGCGACATAAAATCACCCGCCTGCGCACGCGTGGCTTTGTACTCTGGCAGATAGCGCCCCGCCTGGCGCATCATCCACACCGGGGTGACATCAACGGGCTGGCGCAGCAGCGCACGCAGATAACGATCGTTCTTCAGTTCGGTCATTTTGCAGTTCCTTATTGCGTCAGTCCGTGAGTGTAACACTACTCATACTCGGCCCGACACATTGCCACGGTATCTTCTATCAGCCGACGGGCTACCGTTCCCGGCGGGGGTAACAGTGGCAAATCGTCATAACGGTACCAGTTCGCGTCCAGCAGCTCTTTCTGGTCGATAACAATCTCACCGCTATCGTATTCGGCCATAAACGCCGTCATCAGCGACTGCGGGAACGGCCACGGCTGAGACGTTACGTAACGCAGGTTCTTCACCCGGATCCCGCTCTCTTCCATTACTTCACGCGCCACCGCCTGCTCCAGCGTTTCGCCCACTTCAACGAACCCGGCAAGAACAGTATGAATGCCGTTGCGATGGCGGGTATGTTGCGCCAGCAGGATGGAATCGTCTCGCCGGATAGCGACGATAATGCACGGCGCAATCTGCGGATAATAGCGTTCACGGCAGTGGCTGCAGAGCATGGCCCACTCGGTTTTGCTCGGGTGCATGGTATGCCCGCAGTATCCGCAGTATTTATGCGATCGGTAAAACTCGGCCAGCTGCACGCCACGGCCTGCCAGCTGGAACAGGCCCACATCGAGATCCAGCACCTGACGAACAGATCCCATGTCCTGGCGGCGAGGCTGCTGGATCAACCACACCGGCTCCCCTTGCCACTCGCCGATCTTCAGCGCAGGCTGACCAACGAGATCGAAACGATCGGCAGTGCCATAGGGTATTTCCCCACCGGGCAGCCATAATTTTTGTTCGTGACTGACAATCCACCAACCCAGATCTGATTTTTCAATAATACGATCCATATCTATTGCACTACCTTCGCTTCACTGACATGTTGTTAGCATTGTGGTTACATTTTGGATAAGCAGAATCAATTCTAAACCTTGCGGAGTCGAACATGTTAAACCAGCTAGAAAGCCTGACTGAGCGCGTTAGAGGAAGTAACAAACTGGTGGATCGCTGGCTACATGTGCGCAAGCATCTACTCGTGGCTTATTACAATCTGGTCGGTATTAAGCCTGGCAAAGAATCGTTTATGCGGCTGAATGAAAAAGCGCTGGATGATTTTTGTCAGAGCCTGGTCGACTACCTGTCCGACGGCCATTTCAATATTTATGAACGCATTATCCGCGAAATGGAAGGCACTAGCCCGTATTTAACGGCATCCAAACTCTACCCGTTGCTGGAAGCCAATACCCAGCAGATCATGAATTACTACGATTCCACCCTCGAGAACGCCATCGATCACGACAACTACCTTGAGTTTCAACAGGCGCTGTCCGATCTCGGCGAAGCGCTGGAAGAGCGATTCTCGCTGGAAGATAAGCTGATCGCCCTCGTGCTGGATAACGATTCTAAGGCCAGCAACGAAGATAACATCGCGCGGCCTGCTTGAGTTCTTAATCGTTAACGAGTAGTTTACAAACATTCGCCCCTCTCAGGAGGGGTATTACACGAAATCATTCATGCGATAGCGTGAACGATGGCGTGTAAATTTCTTGTCGGAGTGCCCAGTGTGAAAGCACGGGCTGAGACCGTTAATTCGGGATCCGCGGAACCTGATCAGGCTAATACCTGCGAAGGGAACAAGAGTAAAACTGCTGTAGTATCGCCCCCGGGCGATCTCCTCTTGCTTCATCCGTCGTCTGACAAGCCATGTCCTTCACTTTTGGAATGAGCTATGTCTACTACTAAACTGACCCGCCGCGAACAGCGCGCACACGCCCAACACTTCATCGACACCCTGGAAGGCACCGCTTTCCCGAACTCTAAGCGTATTTACATCACCGGCTCTCGGGCGGATATCCGCGTTCCGATGCGCGAAATCCAGCTTAGCCCGACGCTTCTTGGCGGCAGCAAAGAAAACCCGCAGTATGAAGACAACGAAGCCGTGCCAGTCTACGACACGTCTGGCCCGTACGGCGATCCTGATGTGGCCATTAACGTGCAGCAGGGTCTGGCAAAACTGCGCCAGCGCTGGATTGACGCGCGTAACGACTGCGAAGAACTGACGGTTCGCAGCTCTGCCTACACCAAAGAGCGTCTGGCCGACGATGGCCTGGATGAACTGCGCTTCGCGGGCCTGCTGACGCCGAAACGGGCAAAAGCGGGCAAATGCGTTACCCAGCTGCACTATGCGCGTCAGGGGATCGTCACCCCGGAGATGGAGTTTATCGCCATCCGTGAAAACATGGGCCGTGAGCGCATCCGTAGCGAAGTGCTGCGCCACCAGCATCCGGGCGAAGGTTTCGGTGCCCGCCTGCCGGAAAACATCACCCCGGAGTTTGTGCGCGATGAGGTGGCCGCTGGCCGCGCGATTATCCCCGCCAACATCAATCACCCGGAATCCGAACCGATGATTATCGGCCGCAACTTCCTGGTGAAGGTCAACGCCAATATCGGTAACTCCGCAGTCACCTCCTCCATCGAAGAAGAGGTCGAGAAGCTGGTCTGGTCAACGCGCTGGGGCGCGGACACGGTAATGGATCTCTCCACCGGGCGTTATATCCACGAAACCCGCGAGTGGATCCTGCGTAACAGCCCGGTGCCTATCGGAACGGTGCCGGTCTATCAGGCGCTGGAGAAAGTGAACGGTATCGCTGAAAACCTCACCTGGGAAGCGTTCCGCGACACGCTGCTGGAGCAGGCTGAACAGGGTGTAGACTACTTCACCATCCACGCGGGGGTGCTGCTGCGCTACGTGCCGATGACCGCGAAGCGTCTGACCGGCATTGTCTCGCGCGGGGGCTCAATCATGGCGAAGTGGTGTCTGTCTCATCATCAGGAAAACTTCCTCTACGAACACTTCCGCGAGATCTGCGAAATCTGTGCCGCTTACGACGTCTCGCTGTCGCTGGGCGACGGCCTGCGCCCTGGTTCCATTCGTGATGCCAACGACGAAGCGCAGTTTGCCGAACTGCACACGCTGGGCGAGCTGACCAAAATCGCCTGGGAGTATGACGTGCAGGTGATGATTGAAGGCCCGGGCCATGTCCCCATGCAGATGATCCGCCGCAATATGACGGAAGAGCTGGAGCACTGCCATGAAGCACCATTCTATACCCTGGGGCCGTTGACCACCGATATTGCCCCGGGTTACGACCACTTCACCTCCGGAATTGGTGCGGCGATGATCGGCTGGTTCGGTTGCGCCATGCTCTGCTATGTGACGCCAAAAGAGCACCTCGGTCTGCCCAACAAAGAGGACGTGAAGCAGGGGCTTATCACCTACAAAATTGCCGCCCACGCTGCGGACCTGGCGAAAGGCCATCCGGGCGCGCAAATTCGCGATAACGCGATGTCGAAGGCCCGCTTTGAATTCCGCTGGGAAGATCAGTTTAATCTCGCGCTCGACCCGTTTACCGCCCGCGCCTATCACGACGAAACCCTGCCGCAGGAGTCGGGCAAAGTGGCCCATTTCTGCTCCATGTGTGGGCCAAAATTCTGCTCGATGAAGATCAGCCAGGAGGTGCGTGACTACGCCGCCGCGCAAGCCATTGAAGTGGGCATGGCGGATATGTCAGAAACCTTCCGCGCGAAAGGCGGCGAAATCTACCTCAAAAAAGAGGAGGCGTAATGTACCAGCCCGATTTCCCACCCGTGCCCTTTCGTTTAGGGCTCTACCCGGTGGTGGACAGCGTGGAGTGGATTGCCCGCCTGCTGGAGGCAGGTGTACGCACGCTGCAGCTGCGCATCAAAGATAAACGCGATGAGGAGGTGGAGAACGATGTCGCCGCCGCCATCGCGCTGGGGCGTCGGTATCACGCCCGCCTGTTTATCAACGACTACTGGCGACTGGCGATAAAGCACCAGGCCTACGGCGTGCATCTGGGTCAGGAGGATCTGGAGACCACAGACCTGAATGCCATCCGGGAAGCCGGTTTGCGCCTGGGTGTCTCGACCCATGACGATATGGAGATTGACGTGGCACTGGCGGCACGCCCTTCGTACATTGCGCTTGGACACGTCTTCCCGACGCAAACTAAACAGATGCCCTCCGCGCCACAAGGGCTGGCACAGCTGGCGGCTCACGTGAAGCGTCTTGCGCAGTACCCGACCGTGGCCATCGGCGGGATTAGCCTTGAACGCGCGCCGGCCGTGCTGGATACCGGTGTCGGCAGTATCGCCGTCGTCAGTGCCATCACCCAGGCCGCAGACTGGCAGGCCGCCACCCGGCAGCTCTTACAACTGGCAGGAGCAGGCGATGAATGATCGTGACTTTATGCGCTATAGCCGCCAGCTCCTGCTGGAGGATATCGCCATCGACGGGCAGCAAAAGCTGCTCGCCAGCCGGGTTTTGATTGTCGGGCTGGGCGGATTAGGCGCGCCTGCCGCGCTCTATCTGGCCGGTGCAGGCGTGGGCACGCTGGTACTGGCCGATGACGACGAGGTGCATCTTAGCAACCTGCAGCGTCAAATCCTCTTTACCACCGCGGATATCAACCAGCCCAAAGTACACATTACCCGCCAGCGTCTGAACCAGTTGAACCCGGATATTGAGCTCATTGCGTGTCAGGAGCGGCTCAGCGGCGACAATCTGCTCCGAGAAGTCGCCCTGGCCGACGTGGTGCTGGACTGCACCGACAATATGGCAACCCGCCAGGCGATCAACGCCGCCTGTGTCGCAAAAAATACGCCGCTTATCACCGCCAGCGCGGTGGGGTTCGGCGGGCAGATGATGGTCCTGACACCGCCGTGGGCGCAGGGCTGCTATCGCTGTCTGTGGCCAGACGATGCTGAGCCAGAGCGTAACTGTCGCACCGCGGGCATTCTTGGCCCGGTTGTGGGGGTGATGGGTACCCTGCAGGCGCTCGAGGCCATCAAGCTGCTCAGCGGTATGGAGACCGAGCGCAACACGTTGCGGTTATTTGACGCCCGCTCTAGCGGCTGGCGTCATCTGGCGTTACACCGCGCCAGCCACTGCCCGGTATGTGGAGGCGGCAATGCGCATTCTGTTTAACGATGAGCCGATGAAATGCGAGGACGGGCTCACCGTTGCCGTGCTGCTCGATAAGCTTCGCCAGCTCAAGCCGGGAACGGCGCTGGCGCTCAATCAACAGATCCTGCCGCGCGAGCAGTGGGAACATCAGCAGGTCAGTGAAGGCGACCAGATCCTGCTGTTTCAGGTTATCGCAGGGGGCTGAGATGTTACGTATTGCCGATAAAGACTTTGATTCACATCTGTTTACCGGAACCGGGAAATTCGCATCACCCCAGCTGATGGTCGATGCCATCCGTGAAAGCGGCAGCCAGCTGGTCACGCTGGCGTTAAAGCGCGTGGATCTGCGCCATCACAGTGATGCCATTCTGGCACCTTTACTGGAAGCTGGCGTCACGCTACTGCCAAATACTTCCGGCGCGAAAACGGCCGAAGAGGCCATTTTCGCCGCCCAACTGGCGCGTGAAGCGCTCGGCACACGCTGGCTGAAGCTGGAAATTCACCCGGATGCTCGCTGGCTGTTGCCCGACCCGATCGAGACGCTGAAAGCGGCAGAAAAGCTGGTACAACAAGGGTTCATCGTTCTGCCTTACTGCGGTGCCGATCCGGTACTCTGCAAACGTCTGGAAGACGTTGGCTGCGCCGCCGTTATGCCGCTGGGCGCGCCTATTGGCTCCAACCAGGGGCTGGAAACCCGGGCGATGCTGGAGATCATCATTGAGCAGGCCACCGTGCCGGTGGTGGTGGATGCGGGTATTGGTGTACCAAGCCATGCCGCGCAGGCGCTGGAAATGGGGGCGGACGCGGTGCTGGTGAACACGGCCATCGCGGTTGCCGACGATCCGGTCATGATGGCGCGCGCGTTTCGCATGGCGGTGGAGGCTGGCCTGCTGGCACGGCAATCAGGCCCTGGCTCGCGCAGTTTTCAGGCGCAGGCCACCAGCCCGCTGACCGGTTTTCTGGAGGCAATCTCATGACCACGTTTACCGACCGCTGGCGGCAGCTTAACTGGGACGACATTGCCCTGCGCATCAACAGCAAAACGCCGGTCGACGTCGAGCGCGCATTGAATGCGCGCCATCTGACCCGCGACGATTTAATGGCCCTGCTCTCCCCTGCGGCCAGCGCTTATCTGGAGCCGATGGCCCAGCGCGCCCAGCGTCTCACCCGACAGCGCTTTGGCAACACGGTGAGCTTTTACGTCCCGCTCTATCTCTCAAACCTGTGCGCCAATGACTGTACCTACTGCGGCTTCTCCATGAGCAACCGCATTAAGCGTAAGACGCTTGATGAGGAGGAAATCGCGCGCGAGTGTGCGGCGATCCGGGAAATGGGCTTCGAGCATCTCCTGCTGGTCACCGGTGAGCACCAGGGCAAAGTCGGAATGGACTATTTCCGCCAGCACCTTCCTGCCATTCGTCGTCAGTTCGCCTCGTTGCAGATGGAAGTGCAGCCCCTGTCGCAGGATGAGTATGCGGAGCTCAAAACGCTCGGACTGGATGGAGTGATGGTCTATCAGGAAACGTACCACGAAGCGACCTACGCCCGGCATCACCTGAAGGGCAAGAAACAGGACTTCTTCTTCCGCCTTGAAACGCCGGACAGGCTCGGACGTGCCGGGATCGACAAAATTGGTCTTGGTGCGCTGATTGGGCTTTCCGATAGCTGGCGCGTGGATTGTTACATGGTGGCGGAACATCTGTTGTGGCTCCAGCAGCACTACTGGCAGAGCCGCTACTCCATCTCCTTCCCCCGGTTGCGCCCGTGTGCCGGCGGGATTGAACCGGCCTCACTCATGGACGAGCGCCAGCTGGTACAAACGATCTGCGCGTTTCGCCTGCTTGCCCCGGAGGTTGAATTATCGCTCTCAACACGTGAATCACCGGCGTTCCGCGACCGCGTGATCCCGCTTGCGATAAACAACGTGAGCGCATTTTCCAAAACACAGCCGGGCGGTTATGCCGATGATCACCCTGAACTGGAGCAGTTTTCCCCGCATGATGGACGACGTCCGGAAGCAGTCGCCGCGGCCCTGAGCGCTCAGGGGCTGCAGCCGGTCTGGAAAGACTGGGACAGCTGGCTGGGAAGAGCCTCGCAATTACGCTGAAACATACTGCAACTCCGCAGAAATAAAACGAGTCGGCACGGAGAGTCACAACCGGATGATTGTCAGCTATCGTCCGGTTTTTTATTGTCATGTGGTCAGCAACGGACGCTGACCAGGGCGAAAAGCTTCTTCCTCGTTTCGCCCTGCCTCTGACTTATCGTGCACACTGAATTTCTGATTTTATGAGTAATTTCTTAGCCATTCTTAAGATAAATCATCTCGTCTGAAATCGTGTTCCGTATAATTCACAGCTAACCGCAGGACTGCGACTATGCTGAGAGGATATCGGCAGACGAAAAGCATTCACCCTCAGGAATGATGTACAACTCATGGCACTTCACAGCAAAAAACTCTCTTTTACCCGGCCAATAATGGCCAGCTTCGCGGGGATACTGTGCAGTTTTGCACTGATCGCTGTCGTGGTTACGCTTTCGCAGCGAAAGGATTTTCTTGAGGATTATCATAAAATTAATGGTAATTTTACGCATAATCTGGCGGTTAACTATACCGAATCAATGTTGCGTGAAAACGACTATATTCTTGGTCGTTCTGCGATGTACTTTTCCCGCAACGAGATACTGAATGAGACGCTGAACGTCAACCCGACGCAAGGGTTGCAGATGTTGATGCATTTGCAAAACCTGATGCCGACCGTGTCATCCATCTCGCTGGCCGACACGGAGGGGCATTATTTGCACGCTCCAGAAGCGCCTCCCACGGAAAAGAGTAAAAACGTCGATCCGCGGACGCGCCCGTGGTTTGTCGCCCACGCGGAAGCCAGTATTTTCAGCCATTATACCCACCCTTATATGGACTACTTTACCGGGCATCCAACGGTCACGCTTTATAAGCCGTTGATTTCAACAGAAGGCAGACTCAAGGGAACCCTCGCCTTTCATCTTGATTTGGCGTCGATGGGGTATACCCTTCGACAGATGGTGGCTCCTGTACAAGGGGAATTCTTCGTCGTCGAGCGCGATGGAACCGTGGTGCTTCATCCTGACACGGGCGCGCTGTTCAAAAAATACGTGAGCGAAGCGCTGATGGACAAAATGACCAGCGGCGAGGGGCATTTATACGACCGGAAAAGTAAAACCTGGTATTACTACTACTCCTTCACTAACCCGGATTGGTTTGTCATCTACCGGGTCTCTGGCGCGACCCTGACGGATATTACCCGCCACGAAACCACTATCGTTGGCTGGGGATTTGCACTGGCGGCAATTATTATCATTCTCTTCGGTTTATACCTTCGCCATGCCTCGCGTACCGTGTTAATGCATATTATCAACGCCATCAAAACTGGCGACGTCAGCCAGGCACCGCGTCTGGAAGCGATGCTGAGTCATACCATCCAGTCGAATAAAGAGCGTGAGATGGCATATGTCCGCCAGGCAACCCATGATGCGCTAACAGGCTGCAAAAACCGCCGCGCGTTCGATACCGATGTGGAAGAGTTAATGGCGGCTCAACAGCCTTTCGCACTGGCGCTGGTGGACATCGATAACTTCAAATCAATCAACGATACCTGGGGCCACCTTAGCGGCGATATTGTCCTGCGTAACGTGGCGCGTGAAGGGATCCAGATCATGCAACCGCACCACATCTCGGTGTACCGGTACGGTGGAGAAGAGTTTGCGGTGGTCTTCCAGGCTGCGCAAATTGCTAATGCAATCTCGTTGCTGGAAGCGTGGCGTACCACCATTGAAAAACGCGTCTGGCGGGAAGAAAACCTGCAGGTCACTTTCAGTGCAGGCCTGGGGGAATGGCATTTCGAACCGCTGGAGCAATTTGTAGGGAGCGTGGATAACGCACTTTACAGCGCAAAACAACAGGGTAAAAACCGCATCCTTCAGACCTCCATCCGTTAATTTCTTCCCTCCCACGCTGTCCGTTTCGACGGGCAGCGTGCGCTTTCATGCAAAATTGTAACCGGTTTCAGAAAATCACCCATTTCTTTGTGATGCCTGACACACAATCGCGGTAAAGCGGTTGTTGAAGCGGTCTGCACGGGATAATTATCAATAAACACATGTAGATCGAGGCTGATTATGAAGAACATCGTTTTATGCTGTGCAGCGGGAATGTCAACCAGCATGCTGGTTCAACGTATGAAAGACGCCGCGCAGAAAAAAGGGGTTGAAGTCACCATTAAGGCCGTTCCGGTTGCGGAGTTTAAAGATAATATCGCGACGGCTGACATCGTATTGCTGGGGCCACAGGTTAAATACGAGCAGGCTAAACTTCAGGCGCAGGCCGATCCGCTGGGTAAAAAGGTCGCGGTGATCGACATGATGGATTACGGCATGATGAAAGGTGATGTCGTCCTGGAAAAAGCGCTTAAATTACTGGAGTGACCCGTGGAAGATTTAGAAACAACGATCATGGAACTGCTGGTCAACGCGGGAGCAGCGCGCAGTGCTGCCCTTACGGCGTTGCAGATGGCCCGTAAAGGCGACTTTGACGAAGCCGAAAAGGCGATGGAAGAGTCGCGTGAATACGTGAAACATGCCCACACCATCCAGACGCAGCTGATTGGTCTTGATGAAGGGACCGGAAAGCTGCCGGTTAACCTGATCACCGTCCACTCTCAGGATCACCTGATGAACGCGATGGTCATTCAGGACCTGGCGGGCGATATGATTGAGCTGTATCGTCGGCTACCGCTGATAAACTGAAAAATATGCAGACATAAAAAAACCCGCCGAAGCGGGTTTTTTATTTGCTGAATCAACGATTACTCGTTGTCAGAACCACCCAGACCTGCGTTCAGCAGCTCTGCCAGGCTCGCGGATGCATCTTCAGCAGTTACCTGCGGTGCAGCTGGCAGTTCGCCTGCAGCACGACGACGCATACGATCCTGATGGTACGCATAACCGGTACCAGCCGGGATCAGACGACCCACGATAACGTTCTCTTTCAGACCGCGCAGTTCATCACGCTTACCTGCTACAGCGGCTTCGGTCAGGACACGCGTGGTCTCCTGGAACGATGCTGCAGAGATGAAGGACTCGGTTGCCAGAGACGCTTTGGTGATACCCAGCAGATCGCGCGAGAAGGTCGCAGCGATTTTGCCGTTCGCTTCCAGATCGCGGTTAGCGATCTTGACGCGTGAGTATTCAACCTGCTCGCCTTCCAGGAACTCAGAGCTGCCCGCGCTATCGATGGTTGCTTTACGCAGCATCTGACGAACGATAACTTCGATGTGTTTATCGTTAATCTTAACGCCCTGCAGACGGTATACGTCCTGTACTTCGTTAACGATGTAACGAGTAACAGCATGCACACCACGCAGACGCAGGATGTCGTGCGGCGCTTCTGGACCGTCGGAAACCACGTCACCACGTTCTACACGTTCACCTTCGAACACGTTGAGCTGACGCCACTTAGGAATCATCTCTTCGTACGGCTCGCTGCCATCTACTGGGGTGATAACCAGACGGCGTTTACCTTTGGTCTCTTTACCGAAGGAGATGATACCGCTGATTTCAGCCAGGATTGCAGGCTCTTTCGGACGACGTGCTTCGAACAGATCCGCAACGCGTGGCAGACCACCGGTGATGTCCTTGGTACCGCCGGATTCCTGAGGAATACGCGCCAGGGTGTCACCAGAACTGATCTGTACGCCATCTTCCAGCTGTACAATCGCTTTACCCGGCAGGAAGTACTGCGCAGGCATATCGGTACCAGGGATCAGAACGTCGTTACCCTGAGCATCAACGATTTTCAGTGCAGGACGCAGATCTTTACCACCGGCAGTACGCTCAGCAGAGTCCAGAACGACCAGAGAAGACAGACCGGTCAGCTCGTCGGTCTGACGAGTAATGGTCTGGCCGTCGATCATGTCAGTGAAGCGGATGAAACCACTTACTTCGGTGATAACCGGCATGGTGTGTGGATCCCAGTTTGCAACGGTTTCACCGCCGGCAACCTGCTCGCCATCACCTTTCGCCATAACAGCACCGTAAGGCACTTTATAGCTCTCTTTGGTACGACCGAATTCGTCGATCAGCTTCAGCTCGGTGTTACGAGAGGTCACAACCAGCTTGCCTGCGGAGTTAACAACAGACTTCGCGTTGCTGAGCTTGATGCTACCTTTGTTTTTCACCTGGATGCTGGATTCAGCAGCCGCACGAGATGCCGCACCACCGATGTGGAACGTACGCATCGTCAGCTGTGTACCCGGTTCACCGATGGACTGTGCCGCGATAACACCGATTGCTTCACCTTTGTTGATGATGTGGCCACGCGCCAGGTCACGACCATAGCAGTGCGCACATACACCGAAATCGGTGTCACAAGATACAACGGAACGAACTTTCACAGAGTCAACAGAGTTCGCTTCCAGCAGGTCACACCACTGTTCGTGCAGCAGCGTGTTGCGTGGAACCAGAATGTCTGCGGTACCCGGCTTCAGAATGTCTTCCGCGGTTACACGACCCAGTACGCGATCGCGCAGCGGCTCTTTAACATCACCACCCTCGATAACCGGGGTCATGGTGATACCTTCGAGGGTGCCACAATCGTCTTCGGTCACAACCAGATCCTGCGCAACGTCAACCAGACGACGCGTCAGATAACCGGAGTTCGCTGTTTTCAGTGCGGTATCCGCCAGACCTTTACGCGCACCGTGAGTAGAGATGAAGTACTGGAGTACGTTCAGACCTTCACGGAAGTTCGCGGTGATTGGCGTTTCGATGATGGAGCCATCTGGCTTCGCCATCAGACCACGCATACCTGCCAGCTGACGAATCTGTGCTGCAGAACCACGCGCACCGGAGTCGGCCATCATGTAAATGCTGTTGAAGGAAACCTGCTGCTCTTCTACGCCGTCACGGTTAATCACGGTTTCGGTTTGCAGGTTATCCATCATCGCTTTGGATACACGATCGTTCGCCGCAGCCCAGATATCGATAACTTTGTTATAGCGTTCGCCCGCGGTAACCAGACCAGACTGGAACTGCTCCTGGATCTCAGCAACTTCGGCTTCCGCTTCAGAGATGATCTCGTGTTTCTTCTCTGGGATAACCATGTCATCGATACCAACAGATGCACCTGAACGCGCTGCATATGCAAAGCCGGTGTACATTGTCTGGTCAGCGAAGATAACCGTCGGCTTCAGACCCAGAATGCGGTAACAGGTGTTCAGCATTTTGGAGATCGCTTTCTTACCCAGCGCCTGGTTGACGATGGAGAAAGGCAGACCTTTCGGTACGATCATCCACAGAATGGCACGGCCAACGGTCGTGTCTTTCAGGCTGGTTTTCGCAACGAATTCGCCGTTAGCATCTTTTTCATATTCAGTGATACGCACTTTGACACGCGCATGCAGAGAGGCCAGGCCAGCGCGATAGATACGCTCAGCTTCTTTAGGGCCAGTCAGCACCATGCCTTCGCCTTTGGCGTTAACACAGTCACGGGTCATGTAGTACAGACCCAATACAACGTCCTGAGAAGGAACGATGATTGGTTCACCGTTCGCTGGAGACAGGATGTTGTTAGTAGACATCATCAGCGCACGCGCTTCGAGCTGGGCTTCCAGCGTCAGCGGTACGTGAACGGCCATCTGGTCACCATCGAAGTCGGCGTTATATGCCGCACAAACCAGCGGGTGCAGCTGGATAGCTTTACCTTCGATCAGTACCGGTTCAAATGCCTGGATACCCAGACGGTGCAGTGTTGGTGCACGGTTCAGCAGTACCGGGTGTTCGCGGATAACTTCGTCCAGGATATCCCAAACGACAGCTTCTTCACGCTCAACCATTTTCTTAGCGGCTTTGATGGTGGTGGCCAGGCCACGCAGTTCCAGCTTGCCGTAGATGAACGGTTTGAACAGCTCCAGTGCCATTTTTTTCGGCAGACCGCACTGATGCAGACGCAGGTATGGACCTACGGTGATAACAGAACGACCGGAGTAGTCAACACGCTTACCGAGCAGGTTCTGACGGAAACGACCCTGTTTACCTTTGATCATATCGGCCAAAGATTTCAGAGGACGTTTGTTAGAACCGGTGATCGCACGACCGCGACGACCGTTATCCAGCAGGGCATCTACCGCTTCCTGCAGCATACGTTTTTCGTTACGTACGATGATGTCCGGCGCAGCCAGATCCAGCAGACGTTTCAGACGGTTGTTACGGTTGATAACGCGACGATACAGATCGTTCAGATCCGACGTTGCGAAACGACCACCATCCAGCGGAACCAGCGGACGCAGATCTGGCGGCAGAACCGGCAGAACGGTCAGGATCATCCACTCTGGTTTGTTACCAGACTGAACGAACGCTTCCAGCAGTTTGATACGCTTGGTCAGCTTTTTACGCTTGGTTTCGGAGTTGGTTTCGTTCAGCTCTTCACGCAGCTGCTCGCACTCTTGCTCCAGGTCCATGCTCTTCAGCAGGGCCTGAATAGCTTCCGCACCCATCTTCGCGTCGAATTCGTCACCGAACTCTTCCAGCGCGTCCAGATACTGTTCTTCGGTCAGAATCTGGTGGCGTTCCAGGTTCGTCATACCGCCTTCGATAACGACATAAGATTCGAAGTACAGAACACGTTCGATATCGCGCAGCGGCATATCCAGCAGCAGGCCGATACGGGACGGCAGAGATTTCAGGAACCAGATGTGCGCAGTTGGAGATGCCAGTTCGATGTGGCCCATGCGCTCACGGCGCACTTTGGTCTGGGTCACTTCAACGCCGCACTTCTCACAGATCACACCACGGTGTTTCAGGCGCTTGTACTTACCGCACAGGCACTCGTAGTCTTTTACTGGCCCGAAAATTCGTGCACAGAAAAGGCCGTCACGCTCAGGCTTGAACGTACGGTAGTTGATGGTTTCCGGCTTTTTAACTTCACCGAAAGACCATGAACGGATCATGTCTGGCGAAGCCAGAGCAATTTTGATCGCATCAAACTCTTCGGTTTTAGTCTGCGCTTTCAGAAACTTTAATAAATCTTTCACGGATTTGCTCCCGTCGGAGTTAGCACAATCTGGTGTCGGGGGTTAGCCCGACACCAGTGACCTGTTTGAGCGAGAATTACTCGTCTTCCAGTTCGATGTTGATACCCAGCGAACGAATCTCTTTCAACAGTACGTTGAAGGACTCTGGCATGCCCGGTTCCATCTGATGATTGCCGTCCACGATGTTTTTATACATCTTGGTACGACCGTTAACGTCATCAGACTTAACGGTGAGCATTTCCTGCAGGGTGTATGCTGCGCCGTATGCTTCCAGCGCCCACACTTCCATCTCCCCGAAGCGCTGACCACCGAACTGCGCCTTACCACCCAGCGGCTGCTGAGTAACCAGGCTGTAAGAACCGGTAGAACGAGCGTGCATCTTGTCGTCGACCAGGTGGTTCAGTTTCAGCATGTACATGTAACCTACGGTTACCGGACGCTCGAACTGTTCACCGGTACGGCCATCAAACAGCGTAATCTGACCAGACGTTGGCAGACCACCCAGTTGCAGCAGCTCTTTGATTTCAGCTTCTTTTGCACCGTCGAATACCGGCGTTGCAATCGGCATACCTTTGCGCAGGTTCTCTGCCAGACGCAGCACTTCTTCATCGCTGAAGGTGCTCAGGTCGACTTTCTGACGAACGTCGGTACCCAGATCGTAGGCACGCTGGATGAATTCGCGCAGTTTCGCGACTTCTTCCTGCTGTTTCAGCATGGCGTTGATCTTATCGCCGATACCTTTCGCAGCCATACCCAGGTGGGTTTCCAGAATCTGACCGATGTTCATACGAGACGGTACGCCCAGTGGGTTCAGTACGATATCTACCGGCGTACCGTTAGCATCGTGTGGCATATCTTCGATCGGGTTGATCTTAGAGATAACACCCTTGTTACCGTGACGACCTGCCATCTTATCACCAGGCTGGATCTGACGTTTAACAGCCAGATACACCTTAACAATCTTCAGCACGCCTGGTGCCAGATCGTCGCCCTGAGTGATTTTACGGCGTTTCGCTTCGAGTTTTTTCTCGAACTCGTGTTTCAGTTCGTCATACTGCTCAGCCAGCTGTTCCAGCTGATTTTGTTTCTCTTCGTCGGTCAGGCCCAGTTCCAGCCAGCGATCGCGTGGCAGTTTGTCGAGCTTCTCAGCTTCAACGCCACCGGCAACCAGCACCGCATAGATACGGCTGAACAGACCCGCTTCGAGGATCTGCAGTTCTTCAGACAGGTCTTTCTTAGCCTGTTTGAGCTGCATCTCTTCGATTTCCAGCGCACGCTTATCTTTTTCAACGCCGTCACGGGTGAAGACCTGAACATCGATAACCGTACCGGAAACACCGTTTGGTACGCGCAGAGAAGAGTCTTTAACGTCAGACGCTTTCTCACCGAAGATAGCACGCAGCAGTTTCTCTTCTGGCGTCAGCTGGGTTTCACCTTTCGGCGTTACCTTACCAACCAGAATGTCGCCGCCGGTCACTTCTGCACCGATGTAAACGATACCGGATTCATCCAGTTTGGAGAGCGCAGCTTCACCCACGTTAGGGATGTCAGCGGTGATCTCTTCTGGCCCCAGCTTGGTGTCACGGGACACACATGCCAGTTCCTGAATGTGGATGGTAGTGAAACGATCTTCCTGAACCACACGCTCGGAGACGAGGATGGAGTCTTCGAAGTTGTAACCGTTCCACGGCATGAACGCTACGCGCATGTTCTGACCGAGCGCCAGTTCACCGAGGTCGGTGGACGGACCGTCTGCCAGCACGTCGCCGCGCTCAACGGGCTCACCCAGAGACACACAAGGCATCTGGTTGATACAGGTGTTCTGGTTAGAACGGGTGTATTTGGTCAGGTTATAAATGTCGATACCTGCTTCGCCCGGGTACATCTCGTCTTCGTTAACTTTGATAACGATACGGGAAGCATCCACGTACTGAACAGTACCGCCACGTTTAGCCACCGCAGTAACACCGGAGTCAACGGCAACAGCACGTTCCATACCGGTACCAACCAGCGGCTTATCAGCACGCAGAGTTGGAACGGCCTGACGTTGCATGTTCGCACCCATCAATGCACGGTTGGCGTCATCGTGTTCCAGGAACGGGATCAGGGACGCACCGACGGATACCACCTGCTGGGTGGATACGTCCATGTAGTCAACCTGGTCGCGGCTGAACAAGCTGGATTCGCCTTTGCTACGGCAGGTAACCAGATCTTCTACAAAGTGGCCTTCGTCATCCAGGTTGGAGTTCGCCTGAGCGATAACGTAGTTGCCTTCTTCGATAGCAGACAGGTAATGAATTTCGTCAGTTACAACACCGTCGGTCACTTTACGGTACGGCGTCTCAAGGAAACCGTATTCGTTAGTCTGTGCATACACAGACAGGGAGTTGATCAGACCGATGTTTGGACCTTCAGGCGTTTCGATTGGACATACGCGACCGTAGTGAGTCGGGTGTACGTCTCGAACTTCGAAGCCTGCACGTTCACGGGTCAGACCGCCTGGGCCGAGTGCAGAGATACGACGTTTGTGCGTGATCTCAGACAGCGGGTTGTTCTGGTCCATGAACTGAGACAGCTGGCTGGAACCGAAGAACTCTTTCACTGCTGCAGAAATCGGCTTGGCGTTGATCATATCCTGAGGCATCAGGGTATCCAGATCGCCCAGAGACAGACGCTCTTTCACCGCACGCTCAACACGTACCAGGCCAACGCGGAACTGGTTTTCCGCCATTTCGCCTACGGAACGGATACGACGGTTGCCGAGGTGGTCGATATCGTCCACTTCGCCTTTGCCGTTACGGATATCGATGAGCTTCTTCATCACTTCGATGATGTCGTCTTTGCTCAGGATACCGGAACCTTCGATCTCATCACGCAGCAGAGAACGGTTGAACTTCATACGACCAACCGCGGACAGATCGTAGCGGTCTTCGGAGAAGAACAGGTTCTCGAACAGGCTTTCAGCCGCTTCGCGAGTTGGTGGTTCACCAGGGCGCATCATGCGGTAGATTTCTACCAGCGCGCTCAGACGATCGGTCGTTGGATCGACGCGGATAGTCTCAGAGATATAAGGACCGTGGTCCAGATCGTTGGTGAACAGCGTTTCGATGCGTTTGTGGCCAGACTGGCTCAGCTTAGCCAGCAGATCCAGGCTCAGCTCCATGTTCGCCGGGCAGATCAGCTCGCCAGTTGATTCATCAACGTAATCTTTCGCGGCTACTTTTCCAGCAATGTATTCAACCGGAACTTCGATGAGTTTGATATCATCTTTTTCCAGCTGACGGATGTGGCGCGCGGTAATACGGCGGCCTTTTTCCACATACACTTTGCCGTCGGCTTCGATGTCGAACGACGCGGTCTCACCACGCAGACGCTCTGGCACCAGCTCCATCTGCAACTTGTTGTCGCGGATTTCAAAGATTACTTTCTCAAAGAACAGGTCCAGGATCTGTTCAGTGGTGTATTGCAGCGCACGCAAAATGATGGTCGCAGGCAGTTTACGACGACGGTCGATACGGACAAACAGGTTGTCTTTAGGATCGAACTCGAAGTCCAGCCAGGAACCACGGTAAGGAATGATACGCGCGTTATACAGTACTTTACCGGATGAGTGTGTTTTACCTTTATCGCTGTCGAAGAAGACACCCGGGCTACGATGCAGCTGGGAAACGATAACACGCTCAGTACCGTTGATGACGAAAGTACCGTTGTCTGTCATGAGTGGAATTTCACCCATGTAGACTTCTTGTTCTTTAATGTCTTTTACGGTGCCTTCTGGCGCTTCGCGCTCATAGATCACCAGACGCAGTTTTACGCGCAGCGGTGCGGAATAGGTCACGCCACGGATCTGACATTCCTGAACGTCAAACACCGGTTCGCCAAGGCGGTAGCTGACGTACTGCAGCTCGGAGTTACCGCTGTAGCTCTGAATCGGGAACACGGAACGGAAGGCTGCTTCCAGGCCGTACTGCCCTTCAGGATCTTGCTCGATAAACTTCTGGAACGAGTCAAGCTGGATAGAAAGGAGATATGGAATGTCCAGAACTTGTGGACGTTTACCAAAATCCTTACGAATACGTTTTTTCTCGGTATAGGAGTAAACCATAGGGTTCCTCAGCTCGCTGACAAGTCGACCCATCTGTCCGACGAAGGGACAGTTTGTGCAACACCATTTTGTGGACCGGAAAATTGAATACTTTCCGCAATACCTGTTGCTATCACGCTTAAATCATTTCGTCGCGATTTACACAGAGCGCGCACCCTGTCGCAATATATTAAGTCGTCGATAGAAACATGCATTGTCAGGACAACCAGTAGTCAAACAGTGTGAAATGCTACTGATGCCTTACAGCGCAAAAAGGCTGGTGACTAAAAAGTCACCAGCCATCAGCCTAATGACTTAGGCTGCAACCAGAAAAGTTGGCTTATTTAACTTCAACTTCAGCGCCAGCTTCTTCCAGAGATTTTTTCAGTGCTTCTGCGTCGTCTTTGCTCACGCCTTCTTTCAGCGCAGCTGGAGCAGCTTCTACCAGGTCTTTAGCTTCTTTCAGACCCAGGCCAGTTGCGCCACGTACTGCTTTGATAACAGCAACTTTGTTAGCGCCAGCAGCTTTCAGAATTACGTCGAATTCAGTTTTTTCTTCAGCAGCTTCAACCGGGCCAGCAGCTACAGCTACAGCAGCAGCAGCGGAAACACCGAATTTTTCTTCCATTGCAGAGATCAGTTCTACAACGTCCATTACGGACATAGCTGCAACTGCTTCAATGATTTGATCTTTAGTGATAGACATTTAAATTGTTCCTGAAAATCAGAATAAGTTTATACGTAAGCAAATGCTTTATAAAGATAACTGCGATTAAGCAGCTTCTTTCGCATCGCGAACAGCAGCCAGAGTGCGAACCAGTTTGCCAGCCGAAGCTTCTTTCATGGTTGCCATCAGGCGTGCAATTGCTTCTTCGTAGGTCGGCAGGGTTGCCAGGCGATCGATTTGCGATGCCGGGATCAACTCACCTTCAAAGGCTGCAGCTTTGACCTCAAATTTTGCATTCGCTTTCGCGAACTCTTTGAACAGACGAGCAGCAGCGCCCGGGTGTTCCATAGAGTATGCAATAAGGGTCGGACCAACAAACGTGTCTTTCAGGCACTCGAAAGGAGTACCTTCAACTACGCGACGCAGCAGGGTGTTACGAACAACACGCATGTATACGCCAGCTTCACGACCTGCTTTACGCAGTTCAGTCATTTTGTCTACAGTAACGCCACGGGAATCCGCAACTACTGCAGACAGCGCGCCTTTGGCTACTTCGCTGACTTCAGCAACAATCGCTTGTTTGTCTTGAAGATTTAAAGCCATTAGCTTTGCTCCTGGATGTTTGCCGGAACTCATGTTCCGGAACTCACTTCACTCTCCCCAACGGAAAGAGCGTCTTAATACGGTGAGCAGAAACAAGCCAGAGTATCCAAAAATAATCTTAGCGTTCTGTCACCGTCTACGCAGGGCATTAAGTTTCTTGCGAAACACCTGCGGTCTTCGACGGAGGCCTGGATTAGGCCAGGCTCCAACGAACAAATCTTTTAGCCGCTAACTTTTGTTAGCAAACGTGGGGGTAAGATTGTAGACAAAATCACCGCCCACGTAAAGGCATTAGTTTGCAGCAGCGCTCAGGCCAGCCTGGTCAACTGCAACACCTGCACCCATGGTGGTGGAGATGCTAACTTTCTTGATGTACACGCCTTTCGCCTGAGTTGGTTTTGCTTTTTTCAGCGCAACCAGCAGAGCTTCCAGGTTTTCTTTCAGTTTGTCAGCGTCAAAGTCCACTTTACCGATGGTGGTGTGGATGATGCCGTTTTTGTCGTTACGATAACGAACCTGACCTGCTTTAGCGTTCTTAACAGCTTCAGCAACGTTAGGGGTTACAGTACCCACTTTCGGGTTTGGCATCAGGCCGCGTGGACCCAGAACCTGGCCCAGCTGGCCAACAACGCGCATTGCATCTGGAGAAGCAATAACAACGTCAAAGTTCATTTCGCCTTTCTTGATCTGGTCAGCCAGATCTTCCATACCTACCAGTTCAGCGCCGGCAGCTTTAGCCGCTTCAGCGTTTGCACCCTGAGCAAATACAGCTACGCGTACGGAACGGCCAGTACCGTGTGGCAGTACAGTTGCACCACGAACGTTCTGATCAGATTTACGAGCATCGATGCCCAGGTTAACAGCAACGTCAACGCTTTCAACGAACTTAGCGGTAGCCAGTTCTTTCAGCAGAGCGATAGCTTCGTTGATGTCGTACTGTTTGGTCGCATCAACTTTGTCACGGATCACGGACATGCGCTTGGTCAGTTTAGCCATTTCTTAGTCCTCCACTACCAGGCCCATGGAACGTGCAGTACCTTCGATTGAGCGAGTCATCGCTTCAATGTCGGCACCAGTCATGTCGGCAGCTTTGGTCTGCGCGATTTCCTGCAGCTGAGCGCGGGAAATTTTACCCACTTTGTCTTTGTTCGGTTTACCGGAACCAGACTTAATACCCGCCGCTTTCTTCAGCAGAACTGCTGCTGGAGGGGTTTTGGTAACGAAAGTGAAAGAACGGTCAGCGTATACAGTGATAACAACTGGGATTGGCAGACCTTTTTCCATGGATTCGGTTTTGGCGTTGAACGCTTTACAGAATTCCATGATGTTCACACCCTGCTGACCCAGAGCTGGACCAACTGGTGGACTTGGGTTCGCCATACCTGCTGCAACCTGCAGCTTGACGTAGGCTTGTACTTTCTTAGCCATTCTAAAATCCTCTGATTGGGTGATAACGCCTCAAGGAGGCTCCCCGTGAATAAAATCGTTTTACAGGCCGCAGCCCATAAAAACAAAAGGCGCGAAATTGTATTCCAATCTCGCGCCTTGTGCAACGATTAAATCGTCGCTTTTTTGATCGCTGCTTAGGCTTTTTCTACCTGGGCAAAGTCCAGTTCTACCGGGGTCGCACGACCGAAGATAGAAACGGACACTTTCAGGCGGGACTTCTCGTAGTCCACTTCTTCAACCACACCATTAAAGTCAGCAAACGGACCGTCATTAACACGAACCATTTCACCCGGTTCAAACAGCGTTTTCGGACGCGGCTTATCCCCCACCTGCTGCAGGCGGTTCATAATCGCATCAACTTCTTTGTCGCTGATTGGCGCCGGACGGTCAGACGTGCCGCCGATAAAGCCCATCACGCGCGGTACGCTGCGCACCAGGTGCCAGCTCGCGTCGTTCATAACCATCTGAACCAGCACGTAACCCGGGAAGAATTTACGCTCGCTTTTGCGACGTTGGCCGCCACGGATCTCGACCACTTCTTCGGTCGGAACCATAACTTCGCCAAATAACTCTTCCATGTTGTGTAATTTGATATGCTCACGCAGCGACGTTGCTACGCGGCCTTCAAAACCGGAAAACGCCTGAACGACGTACCAGCGCTTTTTAGGGGCTTCAGACATCTCAGAACCTCAGGCCAGTGATAAAGGATACCAGGCGAACCAGAATACCATCCAGTCCCCACAGGATCAGTGACATTACAGCGGTAACCGCCGCTACGATCAGCGTGGTGTGCAATGTTTCCTGGCGAGTCGGCCAAATTACCTTGCGGACTTCGGTACGCGCTTCGCGAGCAAAAGCGACAGTCGCTTTGCCTTTTGTCGTCAACAGCGCGACACCACCCGCTGCAGCAATCAGAATTACCACTGCAAGCGCGCGTAGCGGCAGCATCATGTCACGATAAAGGTAGTTGCCGACAATCGCTACAATCAGCAGCACGGCTACGACTACCCATTTCATCGCTTCCAGGCCGCGCCCGCTCCCTTGAGCTTCGGTATTCGCACTCATAAACCAACCTGTCAGAAGTATTCTACAAACATTTTCACCCCGCTATTGCGAGGCAAACCAAATCGAAATGCTAATTCGCTTTTCGGATTATACGCTCTCTGCAGAGCCTGTCTCAGCAATGATTATGACAAATTTAATCACTGATGAGCCAGGTTCTGATCTGAAAGCGTGCAAAAAGGGCATCAAATGATGCCCTTTTATTGCGCATTGCGTCAAATGTTATCAGCAATTAGCCGAGAACTTTAGCAACCACGCCCGCGCCAACGGTACGGCCACCTTCACGGATTGCGAAACGCAGACCGTCGTCCATCGCGATTGGGTGGATCAGCGTCACAACCATCTTGATGTTGTCGCCTGGCATTACCATCTCAACGCCTTCTGGCA
>NZ_JARVRQ010000017.1:0-26191 GCF_030209635.1 Enterobacter sp. MEB024
GGTTATCTGTGAAGTGATTCACATCCGCCGTGTCGATGGAGGCGCATTATAGGGATCCCAATTTTTAGCACAAGTACTTTTTGGATCTTTTTTTCCAACTGTCGATTTTCCGCGCTTTTCGCTGAAATCCCACCCAATATGCTTAAATATTGACGCTTTTTGCCTTGCCTCGATCCATTAATATGATCAAGTCTTCTATATAGTGCTCATCGTTCGAGGTAGATATGTCCGCAGTGTTACGTCCTTATAAAGATCTTCTCCCCCAAAAAGGCGATCGCGTGATGATCGATGCCAGCAGCGTGGTCATCGGCGATGTTCGAATGGCCGACGACGTCAGTATCTGGCCGCTCGTCGCCATCCGGGGGGATGTAAACCATGTGGCCATTGGTGCACGCACCAATATTCAGGACGGTAGCGTTCTGCACGTAACCCACAAATCCTCCTATAACCCCCAGGGCAATCCACTCATCATTGGAGAAGATGTCACCGTCGGCCATAAAGTGATGCTTCACGGCTGCACTATTGGTAATCGGGTTCTTGTTGGCATGGGGTCGATTTTGCTGGATGGCGTCATTGTAGAAGATGACGTGATGATTGGCGCAGGCAGCCTTGTTCCCCAGAACAAAAGACTGGAGAGCGGCTATCTCTATTTGGGAAGCCCGGTAAAACAGATCCGCCCCCTGAAGGAGGCAGAGATCGAAGGATTAAAATACTCGGCGAATAACTACGTTAAATGGAAGAATGACTATCTGAGTCAGGATACCCAGACCCAGCCCTGATCGTCTTCCTGCTGATCGCGGATTAAATCGCTGGCTTCCTCTTCAAGATCCCAGCGATTTTCACAAAACACCTCTAACGGGTCTGAACCACCAAAGCGACGCAACAGCGTTTCCCCACGAATGGCACAGGTAAGTTGCATTCCATGCACCAGCACCGGGAAACAGACCGCCTGTTTACTCTCGTCCCAGCTTTCCCTGTCCGGAAAATGAATTGCCTGATTCACGCCCTGAGCTCCCTTTTCAGCTTTTCAATGACCGGTTCGACCGAAGGCAATACACCGTGCCAGAGCAGCACCGCGTGTGCCGCCTGCCCCACCAGCATTCCCAGCCCATCGGCTACGTGTTTTCCGCCGTGCTGTTCACACCAGTTCAAAAAAGGTGTCTTCCCTTTCTGATAGAACATGTCGTAGAAGTAAATATGGGCACTTACCAGCGAAGCAGGGATCGCCGGCACGTCACCACCGATACCGCTGGAGGTGGCGTTGATGATCAGATCAAACTCACGATCGGCAAGTTCATCCAGGGCGACCGCGCTCACGCTGCCGGTATGTGCGAACAACGTAGCCAGCGCTTCTGCCCGCGAGAAGGTCCTGTTTGTAATGGTCACCGCGCAATCCAGTGACAGCAGAGGCAGCAATACTCCCCGCGACGCTCCGCCCGCACCAATCAGCAGAACCCTGAAACCAGGCTTAATAAACGAGAGCCTTTCCAGATCGCTCAGTAACCCAATTCCGTCAGTGTTGTCTCCCAGCAGGCGTCCATCTTCAAGCCGTTTTAAGGTATTCACTGCACCCGCAAGGGAAGCACGCTCGGTGAGTTCATCCGCACGTTCGAAGGCTTCCTCTTTAAACGGTACCGTTACATTCGCACCTTTGCCACCCGCGTTGAAGAACCCCTCCAGCGCAGGAATAAATGCATCAACGGGCGCCAGCACGCGGCCATAGGGATGATTTATTTGCAGTTGCTCGGCAAACAGTTGATGGATTAACGGTGACTTGCTGTGTGCTATCGGATTACCAAAAACAGCATAGGTTTCCATTGGATTACCCCTGGCGAAAACGTTCGCCGGTCAAGGCGTCGCGGATTTCAGACGGATTGAGGCGCCCTCCCGTCTCACCGACGGCAACCGGGAAATCATTCCCAAACTGCGCCCGTACTTCGTCGGTTGTGCGGCAAGGTGGCTGCCCGGTCAGATTCGCGCTGGTTGAGACCAGTGGTTTTCCAAAGGCCAGGCAAAGCTCGACCACCAGCGGATGGTCCGTCACGCGCACGGCGAGGGAATCAAAACGCCCGGTCAACCAGCGCGGCGTTGTCGGCTTCGCCGGGAAAACAAAGGTCACGGGGCCGGGCCATGCTGAGAAAATAGTCTCCCGCTGCTCCGGCGTTAGCATGGAATCATCGATATAAGGCTTAAGCTGCTCATAGTTAGCAGCGATTAAAATAAGCCCTTTTTCGACTGGCCTCTGTTTAAGTGTGAGCAGTCGGCCAACGGCCGTTTCGCTGTCAGGATCGCAACCGACCCCAAAAACAGCTTCAGTTGGATAGGCGATGACTTCTTCATTTTTCAGGACATCCACCGCATGAGCAATGGAGCCTGATGGCAGGTTATTCTTCACTGTTTTGATCCGCCGGAACCGGCTTTCCACATTGTTTACTGGCGCAGAAGCGTTTCAAACCTTGCGCCGTTTTTTTCTCTATAAGTAGCGGATAATTGCAATGAGAGCAGACACCCGCTACCGGTTTGAAATTGATAACAAACTGACATTCAGGATAGCGATCGCAGGAATGAAAGGTCTTACCAAAACGAGAACGGCGCTGCACGAGCTGTCCACGCTGGCATTGAGGACAGGCAATAGCCGTTTCATCAGGTTTATCAATTTGTTCTGTATGTTCACATTCAGGATAGTGGCTACAGCCAATAAACATGCCGAAACGACCCTGACGTAGCGCTAACTCGCCGCCGCAAAGAGGGCAAAGCTGACCCTCCAGGATTTTGACGATATGTCCATCCGCCTGGCTTTTCAGGGGACGGACATAATCACATTCCGGATAGTGGGAACAACCGAGAAACGGGCCGTGTTTCCCGGACCGAATAACAAGTTCAGCCCCGCACTGCGGGCAGGGCTCATTTTTATGCACCGTGAATAGTGCTGATTTGGCCATAACAACTCTTGGTGCTGCACATTGAATTAATGCAGCATACCTTCATTCACTTCAAAGAGTAATTCTTCCATTTGCTGATAGGCATTTTCACAGCCTGGAATATTAAACAGAACCATCAGGATGACCCACTTGAGGTCTTCCAGTTCGAAGTCTGCCGTATCCAGCGCCATAACGCGCTCTATCACCATCTCTCTCGTTTCGAGGTTTAGCACCTGAATCTGCTCAAGGAATAAAATGAATCCCCGGCAGCTCGCGTCCAGCCTTTCACACTCTTCAGCTGTGTAGATGCGCACAGACAATGGGTCAGAAGCTAACTGCATCGGTTCGGCGAGGCCTTCCTGATAATCAGCCAGTTTTTCCAGCCACATCAACGCATTATAGATATCTTCCCGCTCAAACCCCGCATCGGTAAGATCCTGTGTCAATTTGTCCTGATCCACTCGCATTTCTGCTTCGTTATGGATGTAAGTCTCAAACAAATACATCAGTACGTCGAACATGGCTTGCCCTCCTTAATCGGACATAGCCGCCGGGTACAGCTGCGATCCATCCTGCTAACTCCAGTTCGAGTAGCTGTGCTACCGTAACTGGCACAGGTTGGCCGGCACGTTCAGCGACAACGTCAACAGGTGTTACCTCATCTCCTACGTTAGCCAGGAGCTTGGGAAATGGCAATGCCACCTTTCCCTGATCTGATGAATAATGTCGCTTTTCGGGATCTTCCTGCAGCCATTGCAATCCATATTGCAAATTTTCAAGAATGTCCCTGACTTCCGTTACCGGTGTTGCACCCTGCTTTATCAGCCAGTGCGGCCCTTCGCATCCCGGGTTACCAATTGGGCCGGGTAAGGCAAACACGTCTCGCCCCTGCTCAAGCGCGCACCGTGCGGTCACAAGCGAACCGCTGCGTACCGCTGCTTCAACCACGAACACCCCCTGACTTAGCCCGCTGATAATTCGATTACGCCGGGGAAAGTGTCCCGGCCGGGGCTGCGCTGATAGCGGAAACTCAGACACTATCGCGCCACCAGAATCGATAAGCCGCGCAGCCAGCGCCTGATGCCGACGAGGATAAATACTAAAGAGACCGTTACCCAGCACCGCAACGCTACGCCCTTTTGCCGATAGCGCAGCGTTGTGGGCGATACCGTCAATACCGCAGGCCAGCCCGCTGGTGATCGTTAAACCACTTTGAGAAAGCTGTTCACAGAGAATTTTTCCCCATCGCTCGCCGTACCATGACGGCGCACGGCTGCCAACAACCGCCAGTTGAACTGCATTCAGTACATTAGGGTTGCCTTTAACAAAGACTGCGCCTGGATAATCCGGGATCGTCCGGAGTAAAGGAGGATAAAGAGGCTGCTCCGCCGTGATCAGATGGTTACCCGGCTGTTCGAGCCAGAGCAGGCTACTTTCCAGCTCACTTTCTCTGAGCGCAAAGAACCGTGCAGCCTGTTTGACAGACAGACCGGCGTCTCTGACAACGGGACCGTCAATGGTTGTCTGGTTGTGCAATCGTGCTGCCGCTTCCAGCATCACATCGCCATAAAGAGAACCGGTGTGTATTAACCGTAGCCATAACTCAGTCGACGTCATCCTTTCCCCTGCCATAAGCGGCCTCCGCAATCATTGCGATTGGTCACTGATGCTGTCAATCGATGGGGGTTTTGTCTAGAATAGGAGATAATATTCTTATCAACTCCTGAACACGACTCTGGAAATTTATGGCAGTTTTGCAAGTGTTACATATTCCGGACGAGCGCCTTCGCATCGTCGCTGAACCGGTAAAAGAAGTGAATGCAGAAATTCAGCGTATCGTTGATGATATGTTCGATACCATGTACGCCGAAGAAGGTATTGGTCTTGCGGCCACTCAGGTCGACATTCACAAGCGTATTATCGTGATCGACGTATCTGAAAATCGCGATGGCCGCCTGGTGTTAATCAATCCTGAGCTGCTCGAGAAGAGTGGCGAAACAGGTATTGAGGAAGGTTGTCTGTCTATTCCGGAACAGCGTGCTTTAGTGCCGCGCGCCGAAAAAGTGAAAATTCGCGCCCTGGATCGTGACGGCAATCCGTTCGAACTGGAAGCTGACGACCTGCTGGCGATCTGTATTCAGCATGAGATGGATCATCTGGTCGGTAAACTGTTTATCGATTATCTCTCGCCGCTGAAGCAGCAACGAATTCGTCAGAAAGTAGAGAAACTGGATCGTTTGCGTTCTCGCGCATAACGTCCCCCCGGATACAAGGATCATCGTGTCTAAATCACTACGTATTATCTTCGCGGGAACCCCTGATTTTGCAGCGCGTCATCTTGACGCGCTGTTATCTTCTGGCCACCAGGTTATTGGCGTGTTTACCCAACCGGATCGCCCGGCTGGCCGTGGTAAAAAACTGATGCCAGGTCCTGTTAAGGTGCTGGCAGAAGAGCATGGGTTACCTGTTTTCCAGCCAGCATCCTTGCGCCCTCAGGAAAACCAGCAGCTTGTCGCTGACCTGAATGCCGATGTAATGGTGGTGGTGGCTTACGGTTTAATTCTGCCAAAAGCTGTGCTTGATATGCCTCGCCTGGGTTGCATTAACGTGCATGGTTCTCTGCTTCCACGCTGGCGTGGGGCAGCACCTATTCAGCGCTCTTTATGGGCGGGTGATGCTGAAACGGGCGTCACAATCATGAAGATGGATGTAGGTTTAGACACCGGTGACATGCTTTATAAACTGGCCTGCCCCATTACGGCCGAGGATACCAGTGCCACCCTGTATGACAAGCTGGCAGAGCTTGGCCCGCAAGGGCTGATTGAAACCCTCCAGCAGATTGCGAATAATACGGCGAAACCTGAAGTTCAGGATGAAGCGCTGGTCACTTACGCTGAAAAACTGAGTAAAGAAGAAGCCCGGATTGACTGGTCTCTGTCAGCGGCTCAACTTGAACGCTGCATTCGCGCCTTTAATCCATGGCCGATGAGCTGGATGGTTATCGATGAGCAGCCGGTGAAAGTCTGGAAAGCCTCCCTTATTGACGGTCACACAACGGCTGAGCCCGGTACGATTATCGACGCCAGCAAGAACGGTATTCAGGTAGCTACCGCACAAGGGATCCTGAATCTGGAATCGCTACAACCTGCGGGTAAGAAGGCGATGAGCGCACAGGATTTGTTAAATTCTCGTCGCGAATGGTTTATCCCGGGCAATCGCCTTGCCTGACCTCATTTAATTTTAGCGCCCGGTGTTTCCGGGCATTTTTATTTTTACGGTTATGAAAAAACAAAATTTACGCAGTATGGCGGCTCAGGCCGTTGAGCAGGTTGTCGAGCAGGGCCAGTCATTGAGCAATATCCTGCCAGCTTTGCAGCAAAAAGTGTCCGACAAAGACAAAGCCCTGCTTCAGGAGCTCTGTTTTGGCGTCCTGCGCACGCTTTCTCAGCTCGAGTGGCTGGTTAATAAGCTGATGTCACGTCCAATGACCGGCAAGCAGCGCACCGTGCATTATTTGATTATGGTTGGCTTCTATCAGCTTCTTCACACGCGTATCCCGCCTCATGCCGCACTGGCTGAGACAGTGGAAGGTGCCGTTGTGATTAAACGTCCTATGCTGAAAGGGTTGATTAATGGCGTTCTGCGCCAGTTCCAGCGACAGCAGGAAGAACTTCTGGCTGAGTTCGGGCAAAGTGAAGCACGTTATCTGCATCCTGACTGGCTCCTGAATCGCCTTAAAAAAGCCTGGCCAGAGCAGTGGCAGGCAATTGCCGACGCGAATAATCAGCGTCCGCCGATGTGGTTACGCGTCAACCGTAATCACCATACGCGCGACGCCTGGCTGGCTTTACTGGAAGAGGCTGGAATGAGCGGCTTCACACATGAAGCATATCCTGACGCTGTGCGTTTAGCCTCTCCTGCGCCGGTACATGCTTTACCTGGTTTTGATGAAGGCTGGGTGACCGTACAAGATGCTTCCGCGCAGGGCTGCATGGCCTGGCTGGAACCTAAAAACGGCGAGCACATCCTCGATCTCTGCGCCGCGCCAGGCGGTAAGACGACGCATATTCTGGAAGTGGCCCCTCAGGCAAACGTCATGGCCGTGGATGTCGATGAGCAGCGTCTTTCACGCGTCTATGACAACCTTAAGCGCCTGGGAATGAAAGCGCAGGTTAAGCAAGGCGATGGCCGCAAACCCGCAGAATGGTGTGGTGAAACGCAATTCGATCGCATCTTGCTGGATGCTCCCTGCTCAGCAACCGGCGTTATTCGTCGCCACCCGGATATCAAGTGGTTGCGTCGCGACCGTGATATCAAGGAACTGACTCAACTGCAATCCGATATTCTTGATGCCATTTGGCCACACCTGAAGCCAGGAGGCACGTTGGTCTATGCGACCTGTTCGGTCCTTCCGGAAGAAAACAGCCAACAGATTGCAGCCTTCCTTAAACGTACCCCGGATGCAGTGCTACACGACACGGGCACGCCTGAACGCCCAGGCCTGCAGAATCTGCCGGCCGCTGAAGAAGGTGATGGCTTCTTTTACGCTAAGCTAATCAAAGAGTGATGTTGAGAACAGGTCACGAGATATGAAGATAATCATTCTGGGTGCCGGACAGGTTGGTGGGACGCTGGCTGAAAACCTTGTTGGCGAAAATAATGACATCACGATTGTCGATACCAATGGCGATCGGCTGCGTGTTTTACAGGACAAATTTGACCTTCGCGTCGTGCAAGGTCATGGCTCGCACCCGCGTGTCCTGCGTGAAGCGGGCGCCGACGATGCTGACATGCTGGTTGCGGTGACCAGTTCTGACGAAACCAACATGGTGGCATGTCAGGTGGCCTATTCGCTGTTCAACACGCCGAACCGGATCGCGCGCATCCGCTCCCCGGACTATGTCCGGGATGCAGAGAAGCTGTTTAATTCCGAAGCGGTCCCTATCGACCATCTTATCGCTCCAGAACAGCTGGTTATCGACAATATCTACCGCCTGATCGAATATCCTGGTGCGCTGCAGGTGGTGAACTTCGCCGAAGGTAAAGTGAGCCTGGCGGTCGTTAAGGCCTATTACGGCGGCCCATTGATCGGTAATGCGCTCTCCACCATGCGTGAGCATATGCCGCATATTGATACCCGCGTTGCAGCCATTTTCCGCCATGACAGGCCAATTCGCCCACAGGGTTCAACCATAGTCGAGGCAGGTGATGAAGTCTTCTTCATCGCGGCATCTCAGCATATTCGCGCGGTAATGAGCGAACTGCAGCGTCTCGAAAAACCGTATAAACGCATTATGCTCGTTGGCGGTGGTAATATCGGCGCGGGACTGGCGCACCGGTTGGAAAAAGACTACAGCGTGAAGTTGATCGAGCGCGATCAACAGCGCGCGGCTGAGCTGGCTGAAAAGCTGCAAAACACCATCGTGTTTTATGGCGATGCCTCTGATCAAGAGCTGCTGGCAGAAGAGCATATTGATCAAGTTGATCTGTTTATTGCCGTCACTAACGACGACGAGGCGAACATTATGTCCGCCATGCTCGCCAAACGTATGGGGGCAAAAAAAGTCATGGTGCTTATTCAACGCCGCGCCTACGTGGACCTCGTGCAGGGAAGCGTTATTGATATCGCGATATCACCGCAACAAGCAACCATTTCAGCCCTGCTGAGCCATGTTCGTAAGGCGGATATTGTTGGCGTATCTTCCCTTCGCCGCGGTGTGGCTGAAGCCATTGAGGCCGTTGCCCATGGTGATGAAACCACATCACGCGTTGTGGGCCGCGCTATCGATGAAATTAAACTACCACCGGGAACAATTATTGGTGCCGTGGTGCGTGGAAACGACGTGATGATTGCGAATGATAATTTACGTATCGAGCAAGGCGACCACGTCATTATGTTCCTTACCGATAAAAAGTTTATTACCGACGTCGAACGTTTATTCCAGCCAAGTCCATTCTTCCTGTAATCAATCAGGTGCTTATAAAAGAGCACCTGATTATTAACCCTCTTATTCCCATGCCTTTTATTTTTCATAACGATTAATTATCCCCAATGGAAATTAACTAATCATTTGTTAAACTTATAATCGTCAGTTGGCTCAAGGAGAAGAAAATGAGTTTAGTTAAAGAATTTCGCGAATTTGCGATGCGCGGGAATGTGGTGGATCTGGCAGTGGGTGTCATTATCGGTGCAGCGTTCGGTAAGATCGTTTCATCACTGGTAGCCGACATTATTATGCCTCCCCTAGGGCTGTTAATCGGGGGCATTGATTTTAAACAGTTTGCCGTGACGCTTCGGGATGCACAGGGTGATGTCCCTGCCGTTGTTATGCATTATGGCGTTTTCATTCAGAACATATTTGATTTCGTGATCGTGGCGTTCGCCATTTTTATGGCTATCAAGCTTATCAATAAGCTTAACCGTAAAAAGGCTGAAGAACCGGCTGCGCCGCCTGCTCCGACAAAAGAAGAAGTGTTATTGACTGAAATTCGCGATCTTTTGAAAGAGCAAAATAACCGCTCTTAATCAGACGTTGAAAAAAGGAAGGCCAGTGGTAAAAAAGCGATTCGCTTACTTGCCACTGGCCTCCCAGTTACCCCGTTTTGCATGTTTCCCTTTTCGTAAATAACTCCCTTTTCCTTTTTTATTCTTCTCAATACGCTGCCTGAAAAGCGGGTCGTGGAGCAGTGCCTCAATGGCATTGTCCTGAATTTGCCCTTTCGTATGCTGATAGCGGCTCATAATTTCTCCTGAGCATGGTGTATGTCGACGGGAGTCTAGTCCCGGATGAAGTAAAAATCAACTGCCCTGGGTTCCACTGGCCCCCTGTTCAAGGGCTTCAAGAATGGAACAATAAATACTGCTATGGGCTGTACCGCAGCAGGCGTCATTCAACCGTTGCAGAGAACGCTGCATGGTCTGTAGTTCCTGTATACGCGCTTCAACTTCATCAAGCCTCGCCTGTACGATGCTCTTCGACTCCTGGCAAGTATGGTGTTCAGGATCGATGCGGATCGAAAGTAACTCGCGGATCGAGTCCAGGGTGAAACCAAGCTGGCGAGCGTAGCGGATAAACCGTAAGCGCTGCAGGTCATGATCGGTATAGAGTCGAAATCCACCTTCAGTACGAACCTCGTGATCAATCATCTGCTGCTTTTCGTAATAGCGGATAGTGTCCGGCGTTACGTTAGCAAGCCTGGCAAGTTCACCGATACGGTACATGGTTATTCCTCATTTATTTTCTGCATTAGCCTGTCACTGTACTCACCGTGCAGAAAGTCAGTGCTCATTCCGGCCTGACGCATTTTGAGTTCGATGAGAGCCAGTCGACGGCTAATTTCACGGTGGCTGGGATCATCCTTGCGAATCCCTTTCAGCAAGTCAGCCAGTTGCATGGCCTCTTTACGCTGCTCCAGTTCCGGTGGTAAACAACCGGCATTTTTGAGTAAGCGATATCCGGCCCGTAATTCAGGGGCAACATGCGAATCATCATCAAGCACTAACGGCTCGCCGCGTCCCGCAAGGTTATCAAATTCGCCTTTTCGCTGAGCATCGCTGATATGGCGTTCTGCCCACTGGTCGAGCAACCACATGAATAACTCCAGAGGATGAACAGAAAAGATACAGATATTGTAGAGAAGTGGGGATTCAGCGGATATAAAAAAACCCGCCGAAGCGGGTTTTTTTACGTTACTACAGATTACTCTGCAGCAGCTTCTGCTTTAGATTCTGAACGATCAACCAGCTCGATGTAAGCCATCGGAGCGTTGTCGCCTGCACGGAAGCCACACTTCAGAATACGAGTGTAACCACCGGCACGGCTCGCGAAACGCGGACCCAGTTCGTTAAACAGTTTTGCCACGATCTCGTTATCACGAGTACGGGCGAATGCCAGACGACGATTTGCAACGCTGTCAGTCTTGGCAAGAGTAATCAGCGGCTCAACTACGCGACGCAGCTCTTTCGCTTTAGGCAGGGTCGTCTTGATGATTTCATGACGAACCAGTGAACCTGCCATGTTGCGGAACATAGCCTGGCGATGGCTGCTGTTGCGGTTCAGTTGACGACCACTCTTACGATGGCGCATGACCTTATCCTTCTCAGTAAAACCTTAACCTGTGATCCGGTTACTCGTCAGCAATGCTTGCTGGTGGCCAGTTTTCCAGGCGCATGCCCAGAGACAGACCACGTGAAGCCAGCACGTCTTTAATCTCGGTAAGAGATTTTTTACCCAGGTTCGGCGTTTTCAGCAACTCAACCTCGGTACGCTGTACCAGATCACCGATATAGTGGATAGCTTCTGCCTTGAGGCAGTTAGCAGAGCGGACAGTCAATTCGAGATCGTCAACAGGGCGCAGCAGGATCGGATCGAATTCTGGTTTCTCTTCTTTCACTTCCGGCTGACGAACATCACGTAAGTCAACGAAAGCTTCCAGTTGTTCTGCCAGGATGGTTGCCGCACGACGAATCGCCTCTTCAGGATCGATTGTGCCGTTGGTTTCCATTTCGATGACCAGCTTGTCCAGGTCGGTACGCTGTTCTACACGCGCTGCTTCAACATTGTAGGCAATACGCTCTACAGGGCTGTAGCATGCGTCGACCAGCAGACGGCCGATTGGGCGCTCATCTTCTTCCGAATGAATTCGGGCAGAAGCCGGCACATAACCACGACCGCGCTGAACTTTGATACGCATGCTAATCGCTGCGTTCTCATCGGTCAGGTGGCAGATCACGTGCTGCGGCTTGACGATTTCAACATCACCGTCGTGGGTGATGTCGGCTGCAGTCACAGGGCCAATGCCAGATTTATTCAGAGTAAGAATAACTTCATCTTTACCCTGAACTCTCACCGCCAGCCCTTTCAGGTTGAGCAGGATTTCAAGGATATCTTCCTGAACGCCTTCTTTGGTGCTGTACTCATGAAGTACACCATCAATCTCAACCTCGGTCACCGCGCAACCCGGCATCGATGAGAGCAGAATACGGCGCAGTGCGTTACCCAGAGTATGGCCAAAGCCACGCTCTAAAGGCTCAAGGGTCACCTTGGCGTGCGTCGAACTCACTTGCTCGATATCTACCAGGCGCGGTTTTAGAAACTCTGTCACAGAACCCTGCATTGTGTCCTCTCTTTGGTACTAAGCTTTACTTGGAGTAAAGCTCGACGATCAGGTGTTCGTTAATGTCCGCAGACAGATCAGAACGTTCTGGCTGACGCTTGAACGTACCTTCCATCTTGCCAGCATCAACTTCCAGCCAGGTTGGCTTTTCACGCTGCTCAGCCAGCTCCAGAGCGGCTTTCACGCGAGATTGCTTTTTCGCTTTCTCACGAATGCTAACAACGTCATTCGCTTTAACCTGATAAGAAGCGATGTTAACAACACGACCGTTTACCATGATTGCTTTATGGCTAACCAACTGGCGTGATTCAGCACGAGTCGCGCCGAAGCCCATACGGTAAACAACGTTGTCCAGACGACCTTCCAGCAGAGCCAGCAGGTTTTCACCTGTGTTGCCTTTCAGACGTGCTGCTTCTTTATAGTAGTTACGGAACTGACGCTCCAGCACACCGTACATACGGCGAACTTTTTGCTTTTCACGCAACTGCACACCATAGTCAGACAGACGCGGTTTACGCGCACCGTGCTGGCCAGGAGCTTGTTCAATTTTACACTTGGTATCGATCGCGCGAACGCCAGACTTAAGGAATAAGTCGGTGCCCTCACGACGGCTCAGCTTGAGCTTAGGACCCAAATATCTTGCCATTTTCTATCTCCAACTAACCTAAAAAACGAGCGTTATACGCGACGTTTTTTCGGCGGACGACAACCGTTATGAGGGATCGGAGTCACATCAGTAATATTCGTGATGCGGAAACCAGCGGCGTTCAGAGCGCGAACAGTAGATTCACGACCCGGACCCGGACCTTTAACCATAACTTCCAGATTCTTGATGCCGTATTCTTTTACGGCTTCTGCGCAACGCTCTGCTGCAACCTGAGCTGCAAACGGAGTGGATTTGCGAGAACCACGGAAACCGGAACCACCGGCTGTTGCCCAACCCAAAGCGTTACCCTGACGATCAGTAATAGTAACGATGGTGTTGTTGAAAGAAGCATGGATATGAGCCACGCCGTCAGAGACTTGTTTTCTTACACGTTTACGTGCACGAACTGGTGCCTTTGCCATTATTCAATCACCCCGATTATTTCTTGATCGGTTTGCGCGGACCCTTACGGGTACGTGCGTTGGTCTTAGTACGCTGACCGCGCACTGGCAGACCACGACGATGACGCAAACCGCGATAGCAACCAAGATCCATCAGGCGCTTGATGCTCATGCTGATTTCACGGCGCAGATCACCTTCAACGACAAATTTGGCAACTTCGTCACGCAGCGTGTCGATTTGTTCTTCAGACAGCTCACTGATCTTAACATCTTCAGCGATACCCGCTGCAGCCAGAATGGCTTTGGAACGGGTCTTGCCGACGCCATAGATCGAAGTTAATGCGATCACAGCATGTTTCTGATCAGGAATGTTAATGCCTGCTATACGGGCCACTATGCACTCCTACTATTTAATATGTACGCACCATGCTGAAAAGCCCGTTTTCAGGATACTCAAATGGAAACGTACAGACATACAAAAGATTGGCTGGCTAATCTAGCCAGCTCAACCCAACTTTGCAAGAAAAATATGCGAAATAATCAGCCTTGGCGCTGTTTATGCTTCGGCTCGGCACTGCAAATCACACGGATGACACCATCACGCTTAACGATTTTGCAGTTACGGCATAATTTCTTGACGGAAGCACGAACTTTCATTTTTACTCTCCGTAACTTCTCAGGCGACCATTTAGCGGCCGTAGCCTTTCAGGTTCGCCTTCTTCAATGCAGACTCATACTGACTGGACATCATCAGAGTTTGCACTTGAGCCATAAAGTCCATAATCACGACAACAACGATAAGCAGTGAGGTCCCACCGAAGTAGAACGGTACCTTCATTGCATCACGCATGAACTCCGGGATCAGGCAGATAAAAGTAATATAAAGCGCACCAACCAAAGTCAGGCGAGTCATTACTTTATCGATATACTTCGCCGTTTGCTCTCCCGGACGAATTCCTGGTACAAATGCACCGGACTTCTTCAGGTTATCTGCTGTTTCACGCGGGTTGAAAACCAACGCCGTGTAGAAGAAACAGAAGAAGATGATCGCAGACGCATAGAGTAACACATAAAGTGGTTGCCCAGGCTGCAAATACAGCGAAATTGTTGTCAGCCAGTTCCAACCAGTACCGCCCCCGAACCATGACGCGATGGTTGCCGGGAACAGAATAATACTGGAAGCGAAGATAGCCGGGATAACCCCCGCCATGTTCACTTTCAGCGGTAAATGTGTGCTCTGTGCAGCATAGACACGACGACCTTGTTGACGCTTAGCGTAGTTCACCACAATGCGGCGTTGACCACGTTCAACGAAGACAACAAAGAACGTCACTGCAAATACTAATACTGCAACCAACAGCAACAGGAGGAAGTGCAGGTCGCCTTGACGCGCTTGCTCGATAGTGTGGGCAATGGCTGGCGGGAGACCCGCAACAATACCAGCGAAGATAATGATTGAGATACCGTTACCGATACCACGCTCAGTAATCTGTTCGCCGAGCCACATCAGGAACATTGTTCCTGTGACCAGACTTACAACAGCGGTGAAATAGAATGCAAAGCCTGGGTTTAATACCAAGC
This sequence comes from Enterobacter sp. MEB024, assembly GCF_030209635.1. Classification (NCBI taxonomy): domain Bacteria; kingdom Pseudomonadati; phylum Pseudomonadota; class Gammaproteobacteria; order Enterobacterales; family Enterobacteriaceae; genus Enterobacter; species Enterobacter sp. MEB024. The sequence goes on from NZ_JARVRQ010000017.1 coordinate 14,667, forward strand.
CCTGCATACCAGGCATATTCGGAAGACCGGTAGCAATACCGATCGACTGGAATATTGCCAGCACCAGAGTGCCGTAACGGGTGTACTGGCTTATCTTACGACGTCCAGACTCCCCTTCTTTCTTCAGTTCTGCCAGGGCCGGATGAACGACCGTCAGCAGCTGGATAATAATCGATGCCGAAATATACGGCATGATACCCAGAGCGAAGATAGAAGCACGGCTGAGAGCACCACCAGAGAACATGTTAAACATTTCAATGATGGTGCCTCGCTGTTGCTCAAGCAGTTTGGCAAGTACAGCGGCATCGATACCAGGGATCGGAATAAAAGAGCCAACACGGAACACAATCAGCGCGCCGATAACAAACAGCAGTCTGCGTTTCAGCTCGCCAAATCCACCTTTGGCACTTTGAAAATCTAATCCCGGTTGCTTAGCCATCTGCTACTTATTCCTCAATTTTACCGCCAGCGGCTTCGATAGCAGCACGAGCACCTTTAGTAACACGCAGGCCACGAACAGTTACCGGAGTAGAAACTTCACCAGCCAGGATCACTTTCGCGAACTCGATCTGGATACCGATAATGTTTGCCGCTTTCAGCGTGTTCAGGTCTACAACGCCGCCTTCAACTTTCGCCAGGTCAGACAGACGGATTTCCGCTGTAATCGCTGCTTTGCGAGAAGTGAAGCCGAACTTCGGCAGACGACGGTACAGTGGCATCTGGCCACCCTCGAAACCGCGACGTACGCCACCGCCAGAACGAGAGTTCTGACCTTTGTGACCACGACCACCGGTTTTGCCGAGGCCAGAACCGATACCACGACCCAGGCGTTTACCCGCCTTTTTAGAGCCTTCGGCCGGAGACAGAGTATTTAAACGCATCTCTTACTCCTCAACTTTAACCATGAAGTAAACCGCGTTGACCATACCACGAACAGCGGGAGTATCCTCGCGCTCAACGGTATGACCAATACGACGCAGACCCAGGCCAAGCAGCGTTGCCTTGTGTTTCGGCAGACGACCGATTGCACTGCGGGTTTGAGTGATTTTAATAGTCTTTGCCATGGTCAATTACCCCAGAATTTCTTCAACGGATTTACCACGCTTGGCAGCGACCATTTCTGGAGAATTCATATTTTCCAGGCCATCAATAGTTGCACGAACCACGTTAATCGGGTTGGTGGAACCGTATGCTTTAGCCAGAACGTTATGAACCCCAGCAACTTCCAGAACGGCGCGCATTGCACCACCGGCGATGATACCGGTACCTTCTGAAGCTGGCTGCATGAATACACGAGAACCCGTGTGAACACCTTTAACTGGGTGCTGCAGGGTACCGTTGTTCAGCGCGACGTTAATCATATTGCGACGGGCTTTTTCCATCGCTTTCTGGATCGCTGCTGGAACTTCACGCGCTTTACCGTAACCAAAACCAACGCGACCGTTACCATCGCCAACTACAGTCAGAGCTGTGAAGGAGAAAATACGACCACCTTTAACGGTTTTAGATACGCGGTTAACCGCGATCAGCTTTTCCTGCAGTTCGCCAGCCTGTTTTTCGATGTGAGCCATCTTACACCTCTACCTTAGAACTGAAGGCCAGCTTCACGGGCAGCATCTGCCAGTGCCTGGACACGACCATGATATTGGAACCCGGAACGGTCAAAGGAAACATTGCTGATGCCTTTTTCCAGAGCGCGTTCTGCAACAGCTTTACCTACAGCTGCAGCGGCGTCTTTGTTACCGGTGTACTTCAATTGCTCTGCAATAGCTTTTTCTACAGTAGAAGCAGCTACCAGAACTTCAGAACCGTTTGGTGCAATGACCTGTGCGTAAATATGACGCGGGGTACGATGTACCACCAGGCGAGTTGCACCCAGCTCTTTGAGCTTGCGGCGTGCGCGGGTCGCACGACGGATACGAGCAGATTTCTTATCCATAGTGTTACCTTACTTCTTCTTAGCCTCTTTGGTACGCACGACTTCGTCGGCGTAACGAACACCCTTGCCTTTATAAGGCTCAGGACGACGGTAGGCGCGCAGATCTGCTGCAACCTGACCGATCAGCTGTTTATCAGCGCCTTTCAGCACGATTTCAGTCTGGGTCGGACATTCTGCAGTGATACCGGCCGGCAGCGGATGCTCAACAGGGTGTGAGAAGCCCAGAGACAGGCCTACTGCATTCCCTTTGATAGCTGCACGATAACCTACACCAACCAGTTGAAGCTTTTTAGTGAAGCCTTCGGTAACACCAACAACCATTGAGTTCAGCAGGGCACGCGCGGTACCAGCCTGAGCCCATCCATCCACGAAACCATCACGTGGACCGAAGGTCAGAGCATTATCTGCATGTTTAACTTCAACAGCTTTGTTGAGGGTACGAGTCAGCTCGCCGTTTTTACCTTTGATCGTAATAACCTGACCGTCGATTTTTACATCAACGCCGGCAGGAATAACGACCGGTGCTTTAGCAACACGAGACATTCTTTCCTCCGATTAGGCTACGTAGCAGATAATTTCGCCACCAAGACCAGCCTGGCGCGCTGCACGATCAGTCATAACACCTTTAGAGGTAGAAACAACTGCGATACCAAGACCAGCCATAACTTTAGGCAGCTCATCTTTTTTCTTATAGATGCGCAGACCTGGGCGGCTGACACGCTGAATGCTTTCTACAACAGCTTTACCCTGGAAATACTTGAGAGTAAGTTCCAGTTCCGGCTTGGTGTCGCCTTCAACTTTAAAATCTTCGATAAAACCTTCTTCCTTCAGCACGTTGGCAATTGCCACTTTCAGCTTGGCGGAAGGCATGGTGACCGCAACTTTGTTCGCGGCCTGACCGTTACGGATACGGGTCAGCATATCCGCGATCGGATCTTGCATGCTCATCTGTCTTTACTCCCGTGATTCAATTGGTAATTACCAGCTAGCCTTTTTCAAGCCTGGTACTTCACCGCGCATGGCGGCTTCACGCAGTTTGATACGGCTCAACCCAAACTTGCCCACATAACCATGTGGACGACCTGTTTGACGACAGCGGTTACGCTGACGAGACGGGCTGGAATCACGCGGCAGAGACTGCAGCTTGAGAACCGCATTCCAACGATCTTCGTCGGAAGCGTTCACATCAGAAATGATCGCTTTCAGTTCAGCGCGTTTAGCGAAGAATTTATCAGCTAAAGCTACGCGTTTTACTTCGCGTGCTTTCATTGATTGCTTAGCCATTCAGTAACCCTACCTTACTTGCGGAACGGGAAGTCAAAGGCAGCCAGCAGAGCACGGCCTTCTTCATCAGATTTCGCAGTAGTGGTAATGGTAATATCCAAACCACGCACGCGGTCGACTTTATCGTAGTCGATCTCTGGGAAGATGATCTGCTCACGGACACCCATGCTGTAGTTACCACGACCGTCGAAAGACTTAGCGGACAAGCCACGGAAGTCACGGATACGTGGTACAGCAATAGTGATCAGGCGCTCAAAGAACTCCCACATGCGTTCGCCACGCAGAGTTACTTTACAGCCGATCGGATAGCCCTGACGGATTTTGAAGCCTGCAACAGATTTGCGTGCTTTGGTGATCAGCGGTTTTTGACCGGAGATTGCTGTCAGGTCAGCTGCTGCGTTATCCAGCAGTTTCTTGTCAGCGATCGCTTCACCAACACCCATGTTCAGGGTGATCTTCTCGACCCGAGGGACTTGCATGACAGAATTGTAGTTAAACTCAGTCATGAGTTTGTTAACTACTTCGTCTTTGTAGTAATCATGCAGTTTCGCCATCGTACTACTCCAAATTACTTGATAGTTTCGCTGTTAGACTTGAAGAAACGGACTTTTTTCCCGTCTTCGAATCTAAAGCCTACACGGTCAGCCTTGCCGGTTGCCGCATTGAAGATTGCAACGTTAGAAACCTGAATAGCAGCTTCTTTTTCAACGATGCCGCCTGGTTGGTTCAGGGCCGGAACCGGCTTCTGATGTTTCTTAACCAGGTTGATACCTTCAACAATGACCTTGCCGGAAGACAGGACATTTTTTACTTTACCGCGTTTACCTTTATCTTTACCGGTTAACACGATAACTTCGTCATCACGACGGATTTTCGCTGCCATGATTCGCTCCTTAGAGTACTTCTGGTGCCAGAGAGATAATTTTCATGAACTTTTCAGTACGAAGTTCACGAGTTACCGGCCCAAAGATACGCGTGCCGATTGGCTGCTCACTGTTATTGTTCAAAATAACGCATGCATTACCATCGAAGCGAATGACAGAACCGTCAGGGCGACGAACACCCTTCTTGGTGCGCACCACTACCGCTTTCAGCACATCACCTTTTTTGACCTTACCACGTGGAATTGCTTCTTTGATGGTGATCTTGATGATGTCGCCTACGCCTGCGTAGCGACGGTGCGAGCCACCCAGAACCTTGATACACATTACGCGACGTGCACCGGAGTTGTCGGCGACGTTCAGCATAGTCTGTTCTTGGATCATTTTAGTGCTCCGCTAATGTCAACTACTACCTGAGACTCTAAAATCAGAGCCGTTAAAAAGCCCCATATCGAGGGCGCGGCATTATAACACCGCTTCTACAATATGGGTAGAAAAAATAAACGGCTCATCGCTGAGCCGTTTATTCGTATTGAGAATGCGTACTCTATTACAGAACCGCTTTCTCTACAACGCGAACCAGCGTCCAGGACTTAGTCTTGGACAGTGGACGGCATTCACGGATTTCAACCTTGTCGCCGATACCACATTCGTTGTTCTCGTCATGTACGTGCAGTTTGGTCGTACGTTTGATGAATTTACCGTAGATCGGGTGTTTCACAATACGTTCGATAGCTACAACGATGGATTTCTCCATTTTGTCGCTAACAACACGACCTTGCAGAGTACGGATTTTATCGGTCATTACGCACCCGCCTTCTGAGTCAGTAAAGTCTTAACGCGCGCAACATTGCGACGCACTTGCTTCAGCAGGTGAGTCTGTTGCAGCTGGCCACTTGCAGCCTGCATACGCAGGTTGAACTGCTCACGCAGCAGGTTCAGCAGCTCAGCGTTCAGCTCTTCAACGCTTTTTTCACGCAGCTCTTTTGCTTTCATTACATCACCGTCTTAGTTACAAAGGTGGTTTTGATAGGCAGTTTCGCTGCTGCCAGGCCGAAGGCTTCACGGGCCAGCTCTTCCGGAACGCCGTCCATTTCATAAAGGACTTTGCCCGGTTGGATCAAGGCAACCCAGTACTCCACGTTACCTTTACCTTTACCCATACGAACTTCCAGCGGCTTCTCGGTGATCGGTTTGTCCGGGAATACACGGATCCAGATCTTACCTTGACGCTTAACTGCACGGGTCATTGCACGACGTGCTGCTTCGATCTGACGTGCAGTCAGACGACCACGGCCAACAGCTTTCAGACCGAAAGTGCCGAAGCTAACATCCGTACCCTGCGCCAGACCACGGTTGCGGCCTTTGTGCACTTTACGGAATTTTGTACGCTTTGGTTGTAACATCAGCGACGCTCCTTATTTACGGCCTTTACGCTGCTGCTTTTTAGGTTGAGCAGCCGGTTTTTCCGGTTGTTCAACAGCAGCCATACCACCCAGGATCTCACCTTTGAAGATCCATACCTTAACGCCGATTACACCGTAAGTGGTGTGCGCTTCAGAGGTGTTGTAGTCGATGTCAGCACGCAGAGTGTGCAGCGGTACGCGACCTTCGCGGTACCATTCGGTACGTGCGATTTCCGCGCCGCCCAGACGGCCGCTAACTTCAACTTTGATACCCTTAGCGCCCAGACGCATTGCGTTCTGTACAGCACGCTTCATAGCACGACGGAACATAACACGACGTTCCAGCTGTGAAGTGATGCTGTCAGCAACCAATTTAGCGTCCAGTTCAGGCTTACGAACTTCAGCGATATTGATCTGTGCAGGAACGCCAGCGATATCCGCTACGACCTTGCGCAGTTTTTCTACGTCTTCGCCTTTCTTACCGATAACGATGCCAGGGCGAGCAGTGTGAATGGTTACACGAATGCTCTTAGCTGGACGCTCGATAACGATACGAGATACAGACGCTTTAGCCAGTTCCTTAGTCAGGTACTGACGTACTTTAAAATCGCTGTCCAGGTTGTCAGCGAATTCTTTGGTGTTCGCAAACCAGGTAGAGTTCCATGGTTTTACAATACCCAGGCGAATACCATTAGGATGTACTTTCTGACCCATTGCTAGTCTCCAGAGTCTCAGCGATCGGACACAACCACAGTAATGTGGCTGGTGCGCTTCAGGATGCGATCTGCACGACCTTTCGCACGCGGCATAATGCGCTTCATGCTTGGGCCTTCATCTACGAAAATTTTCGCAACTTTCAGATCGTCGATGTCAGCGCCATCGTTGTGTTCAGCGTTAGCAATGGCAGATTCCAGTACTTTCTTGACCAATACCGCAGCTTTCTTGTTGGTATAGGTCAGGATGTCCAGGGCCTGCGACACTTTCTTACCGCGAATCAGGTCAGCAACAAGGCGAACCTTCTGAGCAGAAGAACGAGCATGGCGATGTTGAGCTAAAGTTTCCATCTCTTCCTCCTACCTTATTTCTTCTTCGCTTTTTTATCAGCAGCGTGGCCGCGATAAGTACGAGTCGGTGCGAATTCACCCAGTTTGTGACCAACCATTTCGTCGGTAACAAAGACTGGAACGTGCTGACGACCATTATGGACAGCGATGGTCAAACCGATCATGTTAGGAAAGATCGTTGAACGACGGGACCAAGTGCGCAGGGGCTTCTTGTCTCCGCTTTCCACCGCTTTCTCTACCTTCTTCAGCAAGTGCAGGTCAATAAAAGGACCTTTCTTGAGAGAACGTGGCATGGCTTATCCTCTAAAATTATTTGCTACGGCGACGTACGATAAATTTATCAGTACGCTTGTTGCTGCGGGTCTTCTTACCTTTGGTCTGAACGCCCCACGGAGTTACCGGGTGCTTACCAAAGTTACGACCTTCACCACCACCATGTGGGTGGTCTACTGGGTTCATCGCAGTACCGCGAACGGTAGGACGAACACCACGCCAGCGTGCAGCACCAGCTTTACCCAGAACGCGCAGCATATGCTCAGCATTGCCAACTTCGCCCAGAGTAGCGCGGCAATCTGCTTCGACTTTACGCATTTCACCAGAACGCAGACGCAGGGTGACATAAGCACCGTCACGAGCAACGATCTGAACGTAAGTACCCGCGGAACGCGCCAGCTGACCGCCTTTACCTGGTTTCATTTCTACGTTATGAACGGTAGAACCAACCGGGATATTGCGCATCGGCAGGGTGTTGCCTGCTTTGATTGCAGCATCAACGCCAGACTGAATCTGGTCGCCAGCTTTCAGGCCTTTAGGGGCCAGGATGTAACGGCGTTCACCGTCTTTGTACAGAACCAGCGCGATGTTCGCGGAACGGTTCGGATCGTACTCAAGACGTTCAACAACTGCTGGGATACCGTCTTTGTTGCGTTTGAAGTCAACAATACGATAAGCCTGCTTGTGGCCACCACCGATGTGACGAGTGGTGATACGGCCATTGTTGTTACGACCACCGGATTTGCTGTTTTTTTCCAGCAACGGAGCAAAAGGTTTGCCCTTGTGCAGCTCAGGGTTAACCACTTTAACTACGTGGCGACGACCCGGAGATGTCGGTTTACATTTAACAACTGCCATTGTATTACTCCTCCGACTTACTCAGCGCCGCCAACGAAGTCCAGGTTCTGGCCTTCTTTAAGGGTGACGTAAGCTTTTTTCCAGTCGCTACGACGACCGATACGCTGTCCGTGACGTTTAACTTTCCCTTTAACAACCAGGGTGTTAACGACTTCGACTTCGACTTCAAACAGTTTCTGCACAGCAGCTTTGATCTCTGCTTTGGTCGCGTCTTTAGCAACTTTGAGAACGATGGTGTTTGTTTTTTCCATCGCAGTAGACGCTTTTTCAGAAACGTGCGGTGCGCGAAGCACCTTCAGCAGACGTTCTTCACGAATCATGCCAGCATCTCCTCAACTTGCTTAACAGCATCAGCAGTCATTACGACTTTGTCGAAGGCGATCAGGCTAACCGGGTCGATACCAGTCGCATCGCGTACGTCAACCTTGTGCAGGTTACGTGCGGCCAGGAACAGGTTCTCGTCCAGCTCACCGGTGATGATCAGCACATCTTCCAGAGCCATGTCTTTCAGTTTCTGTGCCAGCAGCTTAGTTTTAGGCGCTTCTACAGAGAACTTCTCGACAACGATCAGACGATCCTGACGTACCAGTTCGGACAGAATGCTTTTCAGCGCGCCGCGGTACATCTTTTTGTTAACTTTTTGACTGTGGTCCTGTGGACGCGCAGCGAAGGTCACGCCACCTGAACGCCAGATCGGGCTCTTGATAGAACCTGAACGCGCACGGCCGGTACCTTTCTGGCGCCATGGCTTTTTGCCAGAACCAGTTACTTCAGCACGAGTCTTCTGAGCACGAGTACCCTGACGAGCACCAGCTGCATAAGCAACAACAACCTGGTGAACCAGCGCTTCGTTGAAATCACGACCGAAGGTAGTTTCGGAAACAGTCAGCGCGCTCTGCGCGTCTTTCAATACTAATTCCATTGCTATCCCCTTACGCCTTCACAGCTGGTTTAACGATCAGGTCGCTACCGGTAGCACCCGGAACAGCACCCTTAACCAGCAGCAGGTTGCGCTCAGCGTCAACACGTACTACGTCCAGGCTCTGAACGGTTACACGTTCGTTACCCAGCTGACCTGCCATTTTCTTGCCTTTGAACACTTTGCCCGGAGTCTGGTTCTGACCGATAGAACCCGGAACGCGGTGAGACAAGGAGTTACCGTGAGTAGCGTCCTGGGTACGGAAGTTCCAGCGCTTAACGGTACCAGCAAAACCTTTACCTTTAGAGGTACCGGTTACGTCAACTTTTTTAACGTCAGCAAACAGCTCAACGCTAATGTCTTGACCTACGGTGAACTCTTCGCCTTCAGCAAGACGGAATTCCCACAGACCACGGCCAGCTTCAACGCCAGCTTTAGCGAAGTGACCCGCTTCTGGTTTGGTTACACGGTTAGCTTTTTTAGCACCGGTGGTAACCTGAACAGCGCGGTAGCCATCGTTAGCCAGATCTTTAACCTGAGTAACGCGGTTTGCTTCAACTTCGATTACGGTTACTGGGATAGAAACGCCATCTTCAGTGAAGATGCGGGTCATTCCCACTTTTTTACCGACTAAACCAATCATTGTTTCAACCTCTCAATCGCTCGATGACCTGATTAACCCAGGCTGATCTGCACGTCTACACCGGCAGCCAGATCCAGACGCATCAGAGCATCAACGGTTTTCTCAGTTGGCTCAACGATGTCAACCAGACGCTTGTGAGTGCGGATTTCGTACTGATCACGCGCATCTTTGTTAACGTGCGGAGAGATCAGAACGGTAAAGCGCTCTTTGCGGGTCGGCAGCGGGATCGGACCACGGACTTGCGCACCAGTGCGCTTAGCAGTCTCGACGATTTCCGCGGTTGATTGATCGATCAGACGATGATCAAACGCTTTAAGGCGGATACGGATTCTTTGGTTCTGCATGAGACCAGAGCTCCAATTATTTTATAAACGAAAATGATTACTCCTCAAACCCATTACGATTGATGGGAGAGTGTAACCGTTCTTACGTAGCTCCCCGATTGGGAGCATTGTTGAGTAACAAAATTAGCTACTCCGGTTCAGATTGAACCCGCCGTCAACTACGACAAGCCCGCGCATTATACGTAAATCTGAGCAAGACGCAAGTGCCGTTTAGAAATTAAGCGCCAAAGACATGCGATGCGTAGGGCATTCCATTATTTGCAGCAACCTGTCTGCTTTCATCTCTTCTTATGAACCCCTCACGTAATTCCTGTGTACGGACGTTGCTGGCCTTGCATCATGAGAAGAGTATGCACCAAACATCTTTGAGGCTTTGCGTATGCTGACTCCCCTCCCCTTTCTGCTCGTTTACTTCGCACTCTCCGGTTTACTGGTACGTGAAGATATTCGTGCCGGCCTTCTCCCGGATAAATACCTCTGTCCCCTCTTATGGACCGGCCTGCTCTTCCAGCGTTGCCTTCATCCTGACTTTCTTTCGAACGCAGTGACTGGCGCGATGGCAGGGTATGTGAGCTTTGCGATTATCTACTGGGGCTACCGGCTTCTGACTGGACGTGAAGGGATGGGCTATGGCGATGTGAAATATCTTTCGGCACTGGGGGCGTGGCACGGTTGGCACATATTGCCCGCACTGGTGTTAACCGCCGCATTGTTGGCGCTTCTTTACCAGCTCATTCTCGCTTTACCGGCTCCTGATAAACAGGCATTAAAAAACCCACTGCCTTTTGGGCCATTTCTGGCGGCAGCGGGTTTAAGCGTTGGCTGGCAGACGCTGTTTAGTCAGCCACTTTAATCTGGGATTGAAGATAATTCTGCAGACCAATTTTACTGATGAGATCCAGCTCAGTTTCAAGCCAGTCGATATGCCCTTCTTCATCGGCCAGAATCTGGATCATCATATCGCGGCTGACGTAGTCATGAACACTGTCCGCATAGGCAATGGCTTCGCGGAGATCTTTTGCGCCTTCAAGCTCGAGCCTGAGGTCGGACCGAAGCATCTCTTCAACATCTTCACCGATGCCGAGTTTGCCGAGATCCTGCAGGTTAGGAATGCCTTCAAGGAATAAAATACGCTCGATGTATTTATCGGCATGTTTCATCTCATCGATGGATTCGTGGTATTCAACATCGTTGAGGCGCATCAGGCCCCAGTTTTTGAACATTCTCGCATGGAGAAAATACTGATTGATCGCGACAAGCTCATTTCCCAATAATTTATTGAGATAACTTATGATTTTAACATCACCTTTCATTATATAGTCCCTCCGCTTCCACTCATTGAAGCGTAGATCGGGCTACAGGGATGTCAAAAAAAAGATGGGCGCTTACGCAATCTCTTTGTATTCCGGGATCTGCATCAATTCGTCCTGCATGATCTCACGTGCAGCACGTACACATTTACCGCATTGATTTCCCACTGGAACAAATTTGCGAAGCTGCTGGAAGGACTGTGGCTGAAACTGGCGAACGGCCTGACGTATTTTTTTGTCGCTTACACCATTACATAAACAAACGTACATAAAGACTCCCGTTCAAAATATGCGCAAAGTGTAAGTGAGAATGGTTATGATTACAATAGCACAAACACCCGTATACGGGGCGGGAGAGGACGAAAAATGCGAAAATTTGTGACAGACACATAACGGCAGAAAACAAAAAAGGACGCCGAAGCGTCCTTTTTTAATTCAGGGATAAGTAATTAGCCCAGAACTTTAGCAACAACGCCCGCGCCAACGGTACGGCCGCCTTCACGGATTGCGAAACGCAGACCGTCGTCCATCGCGATTGGGTGGATCAGAGTCACAACCATCTTGATGTTGTCGCCTGGCATTACCATCTCAACGCCTTCTGGCA